>NZ_CAMVDO010000048.1 GCF_947166265.1 uncultured Fibrobacter sp.
TGTCGGAATCGGTCGCGGCCTTCCCCGCAATCACCTCGCCCCAGCCGTTGTTGGTTTTGATTCCCATGGCACCAACGCTTTTCACCAAGGCTCCTTCTTTCCCAAGTGTCCCCACCTGGCGCCATATCAGGGAATCAATATCGTCGTACGGGAGCACGCCGCTCTGCGACGTCACGTAGCGCCAAGCGCTTGCTGCCGTGAGCATCGGTCCACTCGTCGTAAGTTCGCTCCAAGGTTTCGAAAGTTCCTCGCCCACGCCCTGGTAGTAATAAATATTGGAAGGCCCGCCGTTCAGTTTTCCGTCGCGGTCCGTATCGATCATGTTGCCGCTTGCGTAGATACTCTGGTTCTTATCTACCTGGAACCACGGGTTACTTCCCTTCGGGCCATAGACAAAGTAATTATTCACGATGTCGTGATTGAAATGAGTGCTCGTATGCGTCGTATAGCCCGCCTCGAAGTTGTAGAGGATATTGTTCACGAACACGTCGTTGATCTTGTCCAGCGGGTTTCGGTTGTGCGTATTCACGAAGGCATTGTAGTACCAGGCCCACGTGCCGTCCACCGATTCAATGTGCGCCCCGAACTGTTGCCCGATAGGGTTTGCAATCAGCGAGTTCTGCACCGTTATTCCCGTCACGCGATAGCTTGCGTTATCGGAGGAGCCGCCGAAATTATTCCACGGAGCAAGTTCCACCGAGCAGTGGTCCACAATCACGTTCTTGGAATCGTAAAGGTTCAAGGCATCGTCCTTTTCAGACGCGGTATTTTCGCCCGGACGGATTCGCAGATAGCGGATGATGATATTGCTCTGCTTGCCCGTGCTGAGTTTACCGCCATGAATGGCAATTCCCTCGCCCGGCGCCGTCTGCCCCGCGATGGTAATGTTACTCTTGATAGAAACCGCCGTCTTGATGTTGATGATGCCACCCACGTCAAAAACCACAATGCGGTTCCCTTGACTGACAGCATCGCGGAAAGAGCCCGCGCCGTCATCGTTCAGGTTCGTCACGTGATACACGGTTCCGCCGCGGCCACCCGTGACCTGCGCCCCAAAACCGAGCGCCTCCGGAAAAGCTAGCGGTTCGGCACCCGCCCCCATAAAACCAAACACCGTTAGGCAAAGCGCCGAAACCGCGAAATTTTTAGCAAAACCAAATTTCAAACCCATAACAACCTGCCTTTGGGCCCACGAGGGGCCGCCTTTATGAAATATATCTTCATTTTACGAAAAAAACACCCCTACATCCCATAAAGAGTTGTCCAGGGACAACCTCACACAAACTGAAACAAATCACCCCGTTCGGGTATTTTCGTTCCAGATTCAAGTCGCTTACAATTTGACTACATCCTTTTTTCCTGACTTTCGAGGACCTTTAAAAAATACTTTTACAAGAAAACGGAGGTGGATTATGAAATCACTAAACTACACACACCTTATCTGCGGCATCGCTCTCTTGCTTTCTGCCTGCGGCGACACCGACAGCAGCACGACCAGCATCGACTCTGCAAACGTCACAGAAGCCGATTCTCTTGCCGAAGCGACCACCGAGTCCAAGCAAAGCACCTCCATAAGCATTCCCAGCGCATCCGAGCAAGAAGCCGCGGAACCAGTAGACGTTTCCGCCATTGCCGATGACCCCATTATCCGTTTCGAAAACGATTCCATTTCCGTCGAAAATGACAACGGCTGTATTACATACAAAGAAAGAGTTGTCAATATCTATTGCCAAGGTAATTACCAGCTCACCGGCAGTTCAAGCGACAACCAAGTCATCGTAAACGCCGAAAGTACAGACAAAGTTTACCTCTACTTAAACGAGCTGCAACTCGCTAGCGCAACGGACGCGCCCCTCTACGTTCAGAATGCAGAAAAAGTATTCCTGATGCTGGTGGACGGCACTAAAAATACACTCGCCGACGCCTCCACCCGCACACAGGCCTTCGCCAAGGAGAACGGCACAAGCGATACGACCAAAGCAACCGTCTATGCAAAAGATGACCTTACCATCAAAGGGAGCGGCGACCTGACCGTAACCGGAAACTACAGCAACGGTATCCAGTGCAGCAACGACCTGCGCATTCGCGACCTGCCGGGAATCACCGTCAAAGCAAAGAATCATGCCATCAAGGGCAAAGGCTCCGTCACTATCGAAGGCGGATACTTCAATTTGGCCGCAACAAACGGCGACGGCATCAAGAGCGACGAAGGCGAAGACGAAAACACGATTACCGAGAACAAGGGAATCGTCATTATTACCGGTGGTGAATTCGATATCGATGCAGGCGATGACGGCATTCAGGCATTCAACGCCATCTTAATTGCGGACTCCACCTCTATCCCCTTTATCACCATCAACAGCAAGGGGAAGGGAATCGCAACCGACAACAGCCTCTATATAAACGGAGGCATCACCAACGTAACCTCTGCCGACGACGGCCTACATTCAAACCAGAATATTTACGTCAACGGCGGCCTCACCACGATTTCTGCGGGTGACGACGGAATCCACGCAGATTCAACCCTGCGCATTTCTGACGGCGCAATCAACATCACCAAGGCCGTCGAAGGGATCGAAGCGTTCTACATCCGGGCCGAAGGCGGCATGACCGCAACGGTCGCAAGCGACGACGCCTGGAATGCGGCAGGCGGCTCTGCCGACGCGGGAGCAAGCAGCGGTTCGCAGTGGGGTGGGCCCGGCGGTGGCGGCGGCATGATGAGCAGCACCAAGGGCTACATCATTATCAGCGGAGGATACCACTACCTTTACGCTGCAGGAAACGATGTCGATGTCCTCGATGCCAACGGCACAGCAACCATGAGCGGCGGCGTACTGCTCCTTGAAATCGGAACAAGCGGCGGCAACGTCATGATGAAAGGCCCTGGCGGAAATGGCATGGGAGGTAATCAGGGAGGTTCCTGCAGTACGAACATGGCTGGTGGCCTGATCGACACCGACA
This sequence comes from uncultured Fibrobacter sp., assembly GCF_947166265.1. Taxonomy (NCBI): domain Bacteria; kingdom Pseudomonadati; phylum Fibrobacterota; class Fibrobacteria; order Fibrobacterales; family Fibrobacteraceae; genus Fibrobacter; species uncultured Fibrobacter sp. The sequence continues at coordinate 2,962 of NZ_CAMVDO010000048.1, forward strand.
ACGGATTCAGCATCACCGGGGGCGTACTGCTTGGATTCGGAAACCGCACCGAAGAATACCCCAACTGCAGCGCCACCAGTTTCACGGCAGGAACAGCCTACGGCACAAGCAACGCGGCTTTCAAGCCCAGCGCTAGCGGCAGCATGATTATTTACGGAGGCAACATCAACTCTGTCGCCCAAGTGGACGTGAGCGACATGACCGAGATTACGCTCCCGAACGGAATGATTTACTACGAGAAATAAGATTATTTGCTCCTTTTGACATTTTTGTCCACCCACAACAACAAATTTTCCGATAAGTCCAACAGCGACATCCAAGTCACTGATATAGTCAGCCAGTCTGGCAGCAACCACCTGTTCGCGGCGTTCGGCAAGTTCATTCAGGTAAAGAAGGCTCATGTTGTGAACAGCCTTTTCAGTATCTTCGCTCGCACTCTTGCCGACCCAAAAAGCACCCCGGCATTCGTCGGGGCACCCTGTTGTTGGAAGATGGTTAAACGCATCATAATACAATATACATCAGTTTCACTACAAAGTATACTGTTTTTAAATTTACCGTTGTCTGCGGACTACGCCCCCCTTTAACACAGACTACTTTTGTATTTAAGTAGTTTTTTTACACACTTTTTTGTTCGAACGGAGTTATATTAGTTGATGTTCGGCGTGGGTGCGCCGGAGTTGTTTATGGGGTAATTTATGAAACCTAATGGGATGATGATTGGGCTTGTACTTGCAATGGGAACGAGTACATTTGCTATTGAATGGGTAAACCAGTGTGCAAGCAATGGATTTACGCAAATTACGGAATCGGCTCATTTCGAAGTGTGCAAAAAGCCTACGACAGACGATGGGCAAACGAACAACGTATCAATTAGTGCTGATGCCGCAAAGAAGGCGGTGACGGATCTCGAAAACGTATTCTCGTTCTATACCGATTCGCTTGGGTGGATGCTTCCGTTTCCGAGTAGCCCCAATACGAAACTCAAGAGCAATATCTACGTGTTCGACAACTCCGTGATGGCGGCTCTTTATGGCGGGCAGGATTTCGTGAAGGGCCTCAACAATGAATTTGGGCCGGGTATGTGGATTGGCTCCGGTTCGCTTTCTGATAAGTGGGGACTCGCCCACGAATTTGCGCATGGCATGCAAGGTATTGCAGGCTGGCTTGGCAACAACAGCCATTCGGGATGGATGGCGGAATCGCACGCAAACTGGATGGCCCATCAGTACATTTCGGACGATGCACACTATTGTTCCGAGGCTCTTATTAATTTCCCGTATCTGTATTATGGTTCCACACGCGACCGCTATTGCAACTGGCAATTTTTGGAGCACCTGAAGGAAGAATTCGGCGGTGGTAACAAGGGTGCACACGAGGTGAACCGCATCTGGACGGAATCTACCCGCGAAGGAGAAGAAGGCCGCATGGAACAGACGCCGTTTACCGCGATGATGATGGTGTACGATTGGTCGCTCGACAGCCTGAACCAGCAATTTGGCAAGTTTGCGATGAAGAACGCCACGCTTGAATACCAGGGGCACCGCAAGGCTCTGTACAAAAACGCATGGGGCGATTACGAGTTTGCGACCCGCCGCAATGCATCGGGTTGGGGCGACATGTATCGCCGACATACGAGAATCACGATGTTGGACAAAATGGAGTGCGAAGCCGGTAAAGAATGCCCTGATCGCTATATTTCGCCGAGTTACTGGGCTCCGCAGCGCTGGGGTTATAACTTGGTGCGTATCTATCCGGAACAGACGGGAAAAGTGACTGTCAAGTTCCGCGGAATTGTCCAAAGCAAGCCGACAGTTAGCGGGTACACCTGCTTTGGCGACAACACCGATTATTACATGGGTAAGACCTATAAGTGGTGCAACTATGCCCCCGACAAACTGCCAGACCCCGCATCGGGCTGGACGGTAGGGCTTGTCGCCGAGGGCGCGGATGGCACACCACGCTACAGCGAGATGAAGCACGGCACGGGATTCAACCTGGAAATCGAGACGAAGGATAGTGACAAGGCCTTGTGGCTCGCCGTCACGGCGACACCAACCGAGATGCAAACGATTCTCTGGGACCAGTTCTACTACAGTATTTATCGCTACCCGTACATGATCGAGGTCGAAAACGGTGCGCCCGAAGGTTATAACAAGGATTTCTGGAAGCCAGCGAACACGAGCGGATACACCAAGCACGCAAACGGGGGCGGCCTCGTGAGCAACAAGGCAAAAGTTTCCGAGTCGGTCTACGTGGGGCCCGATGCGGTCGTGAACGGCGGTACGATTTCCGGGAACGCGCGAATCGAGGATTTTGCGGTCATTGACGGCGGAACAATTAGCGGGAACGCGATTGTCCGTGGGCGTGCACTCGTAACGGCAGGTACCATCGGCGACGACGCCGTCCTGGAAGAGGATGCGTGGCTCGTGAGCGGGAGCATTACCGGCAAGGCGAAGGTCGGCGCGCTCTCGATTATCGTGAACACGACGGTGACGGACAACGCCCAAGTCTATGGTGTAATGTGGGCCGTCGCCGACAAGAAACTCTCCGGCACGGCGCAGTTGCGTGGCGACTTGGAAAATAACTTCAGCAAAGAAATTTCAAAGGGCGTATTCTACGGCATGGTCGACGACGGCATGTTGAACAACGCGAATTACGGCGCGAACCTCACGACTCCCCCGACCGATGCTACGGCAAGCATCGAGAACGCCGAATGGTATGCCGTGGCCGACGACTCGACAGGCTCGGAGGGCACTACATCTATCGGGCATATGCCAGGTAGGCGTACGCTGGAATCGCAAAATGCGAACCTCTACTTCGACTCAAAGGAGCAAGCCGTATTTGTCCGGTACAAGAAAAACGGTCGTGAATACCGCTACCGCGTAAGCGGCAGCAAACAATAGCGGGAAAAAAGAGAATACATTTTTCCCTAAATCACAATAGTCGATGTCTTGAAAAATAGGGTTGTCCGTGGACGACGTTGCCGTTGTTCGCAGACAACTCTTTATTTTTTAAAGGATTCCTTTTTGTCTACTGCGGATATAAATTTTTACCGTTTAGGTAAAAAAGGAGTGTTTATGAGAATGGATTTTACCAAGGCGCGGATTTCTGCGTCTGTAATTACTATCGCAATCGCCGCTACCGGTTCTTCTACCGTATTTGCCGCAGCGAGCTACCCCGTACAGGAATTTCGCTTCGGGATTGCCGATACGGATCGGAATATTGCTATTTCGGGAACTTCTGCCGGAGATTACCTGACTTCGAACACCATGCAGGGCACCGCCAACGAAAAATGGAGCCTTAACTATATCAGTGCAGGGGTCTATGAAATCGTCAATTCCGCAACAGGCATGATTGTCACCAATGAAAACGGACTTGCCACTATTGCAAAAGATGTTGACGGCACAAACCAGCGCTGGAAAATCGAGGCGGTTGAGAAAGATTTTGAAGGATACGATCTTTACTACAAGGTGGTCAGTAACGCCGACAATAAGGTTGCAATAACCTTCGATATTCAGAGCAACTCGTTTACGGTAGATACTTATACGGGCGACAATTATCAGAAATTCAAGCTGAACCTGGACGGGCTCGAAGGCTTTGCCGCAAACGCGCTTGCGGGCAGCAAAGAAAAGGCAGGAACAATTGGTGGATTGCTGGGAGAAGTTGTCTATGTTTCTACCGCAGATGATTTGGAGAAACAGCTTAATTCAAAAGGAGCTCAGACCATCGTCATTACCGCCGACATTGATATGCAAAAGAAAAGCAATACTCGTGTACGCGACTACAAAACGATTGTGGGACAGTATGGCAATCATACTATTTATGATTCGCAATTCAGAACGAACGATGCTTGGGGTACAGCGGGAGAAGTTCCGTCAGACAATATTGTCTTTAGAAATTTAAAAATGGTTGCAAAGAATATTCCTAACCGTATCTTGATTAATGTTTGGTCTTCTCGCCAAATTTGGATCGACCATATTCATTTCGAATCGCAGCTGAATTACGATCGCAGCGGCAATGGTCAGGATGAAGTTGGAAAATTCATATGGATAAATACCCCATATGCCAATTACAGGGATTCGCTAGACCGATACCGCTCTCCTGATTATGTAACGATATCATACTGTCATTTAAAAAATCGATACTGGACGGTTGCTTACGGAACTCAAAACGACGAAATTACCCGCGACCGCACAACGCTTCTTTATAACTGGTGGGATAAAAACGTGAGGCGCTGTCCGCAGCTAGGCAATGGATCCGCACATATTTACAACAATTACTATTCTGCTTATGGGAAATCGAGCAACGGCCCCGCGACAACGGGAATTATCGGTGGAGACGGTTCCGACATGGTATCCACCGCCAACCGTTTTAACGGCTACACAAGTAATCAGGCACTCAACATGGGCGGAGGAACCGACCCCGCACGCGACGAATACTCCTATCTTTCAGAAACATTGGACGGCACACCTTCTAAGGTCAGTTTCAGTCCCAAGAAAAATTCTACGTGGAAGCCAGAACAAAGTAGTTACGGATATTCCCTGATAGACGCCTACAACACCAAGGGGACTGATGTAAAGGATTTTTGTACCAAATATGCGGGCGACCAAAGTTCCGCCACCAGCATGAAATACATCACCGATAGCGATTTCAAGGATTGGGTCACAGTCCAGCACGCAAGTCCCTTCCTCAAGAGCATCGAAGTCGGGAACGCGCCCGTTGGCAAAGAGCCTATTGTTATCGAGACCCCTGAAGGCAGCCTGGTAAAAGACCTCACCATCATCGACCGCGCAAACTATAGCGGCTGGGGCATTTTGACCGCAAAGACCGACGGCAAGGTCTTCGGCGACCGCGACGTCACCTTTAGCGTCATTCCCGACGCTCTTGCCAATGCAGAACAAGTCGTTACCGCCTGCAACTCCAAGAACTCCACCACAGATGCGGCCACGTTTACAGCTACAAAAGACATCGTAGTCTACATCGGCTTGGATAGCCGCGTCGAAAAAGTCCCCGGATGGCTTTCGACAGCGGAGAAAACCGAGATGAAGGCTGTAGCAAGCAACGATGTGACTTTTGAAATCTACAAGATTAAGGTAGATTCTGGAGCAACATTCACACTCGGCAGCAACGGACAGAGTTCCGGTTGCGTCAACTACATTGCCTTTGTTCAAGAAGCAAACCTGCCAAGCAACAGTAACGAAACCGGTGAAGAAATCGATAGCAATACTGACCCTGAAAACGGCGAAATACAGTTTGCCGGTGAATTCATTGAACCAGCGAACCTTGTATCCGTAGGATTTGTCGGCGGCACATTATTCGTGAATAACGGCACAGGAAACGCGGTGAGAGCCACCTTGTTCGATTTGAACGGTTCAATTATCGCGAATAGGACCCTTGCAAGCGGCAGTCACTCCCTAGAAACAAAGGGACTTGCCCACGGAACATATCTAGTACGCATCCACGGCAAAGGATTGCAAAAGACTGTGCGGATCCTTTTTTGATAAAACGAATTTATTCCGCAATTTCATCAAGATCCTGCATCAACTTGTGAGTTTCGATAAGGATGGCGATGATTTTGCGGTAATGCGAGATGTCGTCGTAAGTAAGGGTGCGGTTTTTGCGGTCTTTGAGCCACTTTTGTGCGGGTTGATAGCCGCCGATGTAGAAGTTCCAGGCTAGTTCAGGAACATTGCCGAAATATTGCTGCTTGTTAATAAAAACTTTGCCGTAGTTGTCATCCCCGACTTGGTCGGGGATCTCCCTTTCAAAACGAATCTCACTTACGGCATTGTCGCCTTCGATGTCAAAGGAGGTTGCCTGCGGAGGAATTTCTTCCATCAGGTGCAATTTGCGGAGTTTATTGCCGATGGAAACGATGCGTTCGAATTCATCCTTGTTTTCGGGATAAGGAATACGCGGAAAATCAATTTTCAGGAATTCCTTGTATTTTTCACGATAGGACGGTGTATGGAGAACGCCGTAGATGTAATCAAAGACTTGTTCCGGAGTCGTTTTGAGTTTAGTGCACTTGTCTATTTTGCGCCAGATTTTTTCGTCAAGGTTGGGCTTACGAGTCTCGCCGATTTTTTCTTCGTTTTCGGTAGGATAAAGGTAGAGCGGGAAAACATAAGACTGTTCCTTCGACTGCAAAGATATAGAATTTAAATCCGAAATATGCGTCGTCACAAAAATATGTTGAAAATCAAACGTACTTAATTGCCTGCAAGTAACTAATGTTAAATTACCTTTCCCAATGATATGACGATTTATTTTGTATCTGGCACGACCCATTACACCATTTGAGTTTCCCGTATAATTAGTCCATCTTATGTCAAAAGGTCTATAATCAATTCTATTTTCTATTATTTCATTATCTAGGTCAGCTTTCGCAGTTGCGATATTCCAGCTAGGTCTATTTTTTAGTTGATATTTTCTTTCTAAATCAACTTCGGCCATAGAGATGAAGTCTCTTCTTAAAGATTCTGCGTCAAGTTCTGTAAAGAGAATATTCACTGCATCGCATTTTGTTTGAATTCCTGAATTATATTCAATTATCAAATCAGAAATTTTAAATCCCTTATCATACTCATTTTGTATAGAGAAATCTTTTGGAACAAAGAAAAAATAAGGTGCTTGCGGAATAAGTTCTTGCCAAGATATTTCGCTGAAAGACGTATTTGCAAGAAAGGCATATTTTTCAAAGCGTTTGCCAAAGAGTTCGTAATGGTAAACGCGGGCTAGAGATCCTTCGACTTCGCCCTTACGGGCTTCATTCAGGATGACACTCTGTTTTTTCTTAACAAAAATGTTAATGCTTACGCCTTGCATAATGTCAAAAACATTTTCATCTTTACCACCATCAGGCGCAACTTCTTTTTTTCGTGTATCACCATGCAAATTCAGAATGTAGATTTCATCAAAAGTTTCCATCAAGGTTTTTCGCATCTGACGATGCGTTATTCCGTCAATAAAACTATTGTTCGAAATATATGCTAGAATCCCATCACCATTCTTTTCTACGAAATAATGTCCGAGTCGAATAAATTTGATATAATCATCGTCTAGATTTATCTTTCTTTCGTTCAAATTTTTCTTGTAATCGTCCAACAGGTTCTGAATCCACTCGCTTTTATTGCTACTGCTTACACTATACGGCGGATTTCCAATCATCACCATTACGGGAGTGTCGCGCTTAACAAGGTTCGCCTCGTTCGCTTCTTGCGCAAGCCATTGTGCAAACAATGTTCCTGTGTTGTGGTCACATTCTTCAAGGGAATTGGTAAGGAATATGCGGAGTCGCTTGTCCTGTCTTGCCTTGTAGCCTGTCTGCGCCAACACCATGTCCAATTTCAAATGCGCAACGGCGTATGGAGCCATCATGAATTCAAAACCGTTCAGGCGCGGTAGCAGATGTTCTTCCACATAGTTTTGCCAAGCGCCCTTCTGATTTTCCATACCAGAATATATCTTGCGGACCACTTCGGCAAGGAATGTTCCCGTTCCAGTTGCAGGGTCGAGGATTTGAACTTTATGGTATTCACGCGTTTCGTATCTCTTGTGGTCTTTGGTTCGATTGTCCGTATATAGGTTCGACGTTTGACGAATCGTCACCTTGCTCGTGTCGGCAAGCCCATCACTCAAATTGAAGCGGGATTTCAAAATTTCGTCAACGGCATTGACGATAAAGTGGACAACGGGTTCGGGCGTGTAATAAACACCACAGGCCTTTTTCTGCTTGGGGTCGTAATAGCGTAGAAAATCTTCGTAGAAGTGAATCATCGGATCGGCTTGACCCGTAGCCTTTCCAAAATTCTTCATGACCTTCGGCATGTCCGTCACCCGGAATGTTTCTGCCAGGTCATCTACAATCCATGCGATGCTTGTATCTACATCGAATGCGGCAACATTCTGGAAAACCTTGCGCAAGAACGGATTTGTCTTGGGAATGAGTGTAGCCGCTTCTTCTCGACTGAAAGTGTCGGGAGTATCGTCATGGAGCCTTGCGGCAAACATTCCATAGCAGATTGTCTGTGCGTAAATATCGGCAAATTGACGTTCCGTCAAATCGTGAATCAGCACCTTCTGGAAAGATTTCCATTGTCCCGCCAGTTCACTCGTCTTTTCACTATCGGTTTCAAGAGTCTTTTCAATCACCTCGGCAAGGAGGCGCGCCTTGGCAGCCATCATCTGCGCCAGCTTTGTAGAACTTGTAATCTTCTGCGGTGTTGATTCCGCAATGTGCGCCACCATTTCCAAAAACATCGGAACATTGGCGTCTATCAGCGCAATCTTGTTCCCTTTGATTTCTGCAATGCGGATGTTTTGAGTCGGCAGCCCGTTTTCATAAGAATGAAAATCAAGGTAATCCGTGAAAAGGATATGGTCTAGGGAGTTCTTGTAACGGTTGAACTGTTCCTTGTGCTGGCGGTTTCCATCCAGGTCGCTATCGCCGATGTCCTTTGCCTCTACGAACGCAACCGGAATTGATGTTGCTCCTTTCCCTTTCGCGATAATGTAGTCCGGCGCTCCGCATTGGATTCGGCTGGGTTCGTTTGTGATGGTGAATTTGGGGAGCAAGTCGCCAAGCAGTTTTGCGAGTGCCGGGCGATAGCTGTGCTCTGTCGCCTTACCCGTAGAAAACTGCTTGGAAACCTCGTCGATGTACTGTGCGACGGCTTGAATCTTGCTCTTGTCCAAATCGACCATGGCGGCTCCAACGTTGCGAGATCCGCTCTACTTGACTTACGATTTACCCAATAAAAAAAGGGCGCGAAGTTGCCTGCAAGTTACTGTGTTTCGAGGCTCTAGCAAAGCCCAACTTACCAATAACTGCAAACAACCCACGCCCCAATTGGGACGTGAGCAGTCTGCCCTATTCTCGTAAGTTGTGAAACTGCTAGATTTCGAAACAGAGATTAGAGCAAATACTCAAAAATTCCGGTCGCTCCGAACCATTCGGTACGGGGCTATGTCATGGGGAATGATAGTAAAAAAACAAGGAGAAACGACAATTAGAACCAGAAATAGACCGGTTGACCGAGTTCTTTAGCTTTTGTTAAAGCCAGCATCAACTTGTCAAAAGCCATTTTTTCCAATTCACCTGTTTTCTTTTCCCGAAATGTATCTGCAATGTTTATTGCAGCATCCACTTTTTCGGCAGGAATCTCCTCATCCTCATAGTGATCAATGAGCAAGTCCAACGTTTCGTTAAAAGCCATATAGACATCCCACAAAGTTTCATTTTCCGGGAGTTTCAGCCACCACTGAACGAAATCGTCAAACTCTCCGCTATTAGCGTAAGATTGCCAGCAGTCCGTATTCTCGTCAAAATTTCGCTTGGGGACAAGGATTATTTCATGCTGTTCCATTACATTTCGCTCCTGTATTTTATCCTAAAGTGGGTCAGAGCCTCTCGTTCCGCCTTAGGACGTCCATGTTGCTTTCCTTTTGCATCAATATAGTTATTGACACTCTCGCCCTTCAAGTCAAAATACGCTCTAAAGGGTTTCGACAAATCTTGAATACGCAAATACCCGCCCCCAATATCAGCCACAATGGAGACTTTACCTTCTTTGTCGCGCCATTCAACTTTATTGCCTTGAACTTCCGCCTGTGCTCCAGGCGCAAACTGATTTACGATATCGTTAATATTTACAGACATCCATTTTTCAGAATGCTCGAGACTCCTGTTCTTGCCCTGCACAATATTCTTCATTAGATCAGCATTTATCTGAGCAAGATCTTTTTGTTCTTGAACAGATTTAGAGTATGTATCTTTGGAATCCATTATGCGGCCCTCCTTTCTAAAGATTCTTTGTAACAGCGAGTTCTATAATCTGAAACCAGCATGTAATGAACGTCTAATTTTTCAAGCATTTCTTCATATTCGCCCCTCAATCTTCCATAGATTACAAGAAAGGAAGGCCTAGCGATTAGCATCTTCGTTTTAAAAATGTAGCCATGCAAAGGATTATAGCGTTTCGCACAACCTAACGCACCAACAATATAAGGAATATTTTTCGGATAAGATTCGAGCGCATACAAAGTCTGCAAACAGCCTACCCGGAAATTCGGAAGAATCTTTTGTCCTGACAGAGCAACAAAAGCTGTAGCCAACTGCGAAAGCCAAATATTGAATTTTTGCATTTGAAGAGGCCAATTAATCCGAGGGCTCAAGTCAAAACCACCAAAGCCATAATAATTCAGATACAGCCCAATTTCATCAAATAGATTTTGCAACCGTCTCCGAATGAATTTATCATCAGCAAAAGAACAGAGCAAGGTCTCTTTCGGATTTTTGCAACAACGAATCCTTTGAATGGGTTCAATGAGTGTAGGGGGTTCTCCAAGAATAACCTCCCTGGGAAATACGGGAAAACCGTATCGGTTAAATGGCCATTTCGCCATTTTCAATTTGGCTCTCAACAAGAGAGCTAGTTCATATAGATTCATGATTTTCATAAATCATCCTTTTTTAAGCCAAGTTTTCCGTATTCACAACAGGCTTATAGTTGTGAACAGGGAGTCGGCCCTTATTCGCAACTTGCCACACATTATTTTTAGGAACAAAAAAGCGTGGTGTCGTATGCACTTACCGAACCTGCGGGCTACCACACCCTACCATACAATAAGCACAAACGACCCACGCACCTAATGGGACGTGAGCGTCTGTCTTACTCTCGTATGGTTTGAAAGTGGTAGTTTCAGGTTCGAGAATAAGAGACGAATCTCAAATTTCTATGCACCCTACACAGCAAAGTGCTGGGCTATGTCACCCATAATATAGATTATTGGAATGGCAAAAGATGACAGCCGCATCCGTCCATGAGAAAAATGCGGATTTTTCCGAAAATCTCTTGACATCCTCCCCTTGAGGAACTATATTTATAATGAACAAAT
>NZ_CAMVDO010000049.1 GCF_947166265.1 uncultured Fibrobacter sp.
GACGGCTCGCTCAAGATTCCTGAAGTGCTGCGTCCGTACATGGGTGGGCTTGAGTTTATCAAACCGAAAGCCTAGCCATGTAGTGAGGATTTTTCGCAAGAAAAATCCGAGTGCGAGGTTTCGCAAGAAACCTTGCCCGCTCATCGGGGTGGTATGGAAAAGGTCGAGCCAAAGAAATAAGTTCTCTTATTCAAAAAAATCAAATAAACTTTTCCAACAGTTTATGCTTCGAGAAATAAGGCTCGAAGCATTTTTTATTATATTTCGTTCATAAATAATTTTTCACCCTTATAGGAGAAACACATGAATATCAAGCTCATTTCCGTTGCAGCAGCACTCGCTGTTTCTGCAGCTGTCGCTCAGGACTATGACGACGAATACGAAGAAGAAGCTCCGGCCGCAGCTGCCGAAAGCGCCCAGGAAGAAGAGGATGAAGCTCCGGCTGCTCCCGCTCCGGCACCGGCTGCACCTGCTATCGAAGATGAACGCGAAGAAGCCCCTGTTGCAGCAGTAGAAAGCGCTCCGGCAGAAGCTCCGAGCGGCGCCCTGAGCGTTCTCCACGGAAACGCCTACAACATGGTCGGTAACGAAGCCGCAGCCGCTACCATCGGTGGCGACATGGACGCGGTCTACAAGATGGCTGGCCGCAAGCTCATTTACGTTGAACCGTCCGACCAGTACGGTGCCCTCTCCCTCGCAAGCGGCAGCATGACTTACTTGCTCGCCTTCGACAACAGCGAAAAGCTCGGCATGCTCACTGCCGGTATCGCTACCAAGGGCTTCGGTATCGCTGTGGACGTCGCTCTCGACAAGAGATTCTATTCCAACGAACAGAAGGCCGCAAACTTCAAGTCTACCGCAGACACGACCACGACAGGCCGTGGCGACTATCTCGCAGCACGCGTCGGCGTGCTCCTTGGCGGTATGGACCTCACCGCTCGCGTTTCCTGGCTGACCTACAAGGACGAAAACGACTGGGAAAACGACAACGGCAATGCTAAGACGGAACACGACGAAGACTGGTGGAACCTCGGTGCAAGAGTCGCCCTTTCTAACGGTCCTTCTGCAAAGTCCCTCGCCTGGTCTGCAGGCCTTGCCTTCGCACGCCACTCCGACTGGACCAAGGATACTCAGGGCAACACCAGCGTTGAAGTGACCGGCGAAAATGCCTACACCCATATCGAACCGTTCTTCAACCTCGGTCTTCCGGTTATCACGGCTGCAAACGCCAACGTGTTTGTCGGTTTGAACACCTTTGTTCCTATTCGCATCTATGATGAAATCAAGGAAGGCACTGGCGAAGCTACCAAGAAGAACAACCGCAATGCTTTCGGCCTTATCACCAGCCCGAACATCTTGGGTGAAATGGCTCTGACCGAAAACTGGATTGTGTTCGGTGGTGCTAACTACGCATGGAACGTGTTTACCCGCGAAGGCAAGACCATTGAACAGGGTGCCGCCGAAGACAACACTTCTATCATCACGATGAAGACGGGTAGCACTTATGCAAACGCCGGTCTCCGTTTCCAGTATCAGAACTTCACTGCAGAAGCATCCGTTGCAGACGAACTGGACAGCCAATCTTGGTCTGGTCTCGTTGGTCATCTCGGCGTGTTCCTGACGTTCTAATTTTCCGAGGCGTCTCATGAACAAAGTAATCAAGTTTGCTTTAGCAGCAGGAACGCTTGCCTTGGTCGCTTGTTCCGGCGAAGGATCGGCGGATGCCGACATTCAGCACCTGGATTATACTCCGGTAAAAGAAACGAAATCCGCTGACGAAGACAAGGCATTCTGCCAAGTCCAAGAAGAAGACAAAATCTACGTATGCTTTGAAATCCCGGAATCTAGAAAGGATTTGTGCGACGCCAATGAACAAACATCGGTTGTTTCTAGCTGTCCTGAGGCTCCCGTAGCCGAATGCACCGTCGCAGACCAAACCGTATTCATCTACGATTCCAAGGTAACCTGCGAAGATATCGAAGAAAAATACGAAGAGCTCGACTTGGACGAAGAACAAGACTTGGATGAAGAATCCGACGATGAAGATTCTGCTGAAGAGCCTATTTCTAGCAAAACACCGAGTTGCTCTGTTACTAGCGATGAAACTTCTGTTACTCAGACCGCTACTCTTCTTGGTTATACCAATAAGACCACTTGGAAGATTGATGGTGACAACATCGTTATATCTTATGACCCGGCTCCGGCTGAAGGTGAAAACGGCTTTACCTACCCGGCATCGGGTCTGACGGTTGAAGACCTGAAGGACCAAGCAGAGCAATCCTGCAAACTCATGGCAGAGATGTACTAATCATTTCTACTTCGAAATCGATTTGGGGAAGTCCGGCAATTAGCCGGGCTTTCTTTTTTATTGCTATTTTTTTCTTATGGTTTTAAATATTATCTGGCTTATATTCTTCTTTGGCGCATTTGTCGCCTGCATGGTCCAATGGCTCGCCTTCGGCGACTCCGGCATTTTCAACAAGGCAATCCTCGGCGCATTCGATATGTCGAAAACGGCTTTCGAAATTGCGATTGGACTCACCGGCATTCTCTCGCTCTGGCTTGGCATCATGAAAATCGGCGAGAAAGCGGGAGCGGTGCAGCTTCTTGCAAAAATCGTCTCGCCCTTGTTCAGCAGACTCTTCCCCGAAATTCCGAAGAACCACCCGGTCGTGGGAACAATGCTCATGAACATCAGCGCGAACATGCTCGGGCTCGACAACGCAGCCACCCCGATGGGCCTCCAGGCAATGAAGCAGTTGCAGGAGCTCAATCCCAACGAAGACAAGACGGTCGCAAGCAACTCGCAGATTATGTTCCTCGTGCTGAACGCAAGCGGACTCACGCTCATCCCGGTGAGCATCATGACGTACCGCGCCCAGATGGGAGCAGCAAATCCAAGTGACGTTTTCCTGCCCATTCTTCTTTCCACATTCTTCAGCACCATCGCGGGCATCGTCGTACTCAGCTTTTTCCAGAAGGTCAAGCTCAAGGACCCCGTAACAGTCGCCTGGCTCGGCGGGCTTTCCGCCTGCGTCATCGCCCTCATGGTTTACTTCAGCCACCTAACTGCCGAAGCTCTCGGAACGACGAGTCTGTTTATCAGCGGTCTCCTCCTGTTCGGACTGATCGTCGTTTTCATGGGACTTGCCGTCTATAAAAAGGTGCAGGCCTACGAAGCCTTTGTCGAAGGCGCAAAAGAAGGCTTCCACACGGCAGTGATGGTTATCCCCTACCTGGTCGCAATCCTCGTGGGTGTCGCCGTATTCCGTGCAAGCGGGGCCATGGACCTCGTGATGAACGGAATATCAGCACTTCTTGCTTGTTTTGGAATTGGTAACGACGTGGTTCCGGCACTCCCCACCGCGTTCATGAAGCCCTTAAGTGGCGGTGGTGCACGCGGCATGATGATCGATGCAATGAAGACCTTCGGTGCAGACAGTTTCGCCGGTCGCCTCAGCTGCATGTTCCAAGGCGCAACCGACACCACGTTCTACATTATCGCCGTCTATTTCGGTTCTGTAGGAATCAAGAAGACACGCCATGCCCTCACCTGCGCCCTGATATCCGACGCGGTAGGCATCATCTCAGCGATTGCCATCGCCTACATGTTCTTCCCACCCATGTAGGGTGCCTCTGGCTCCCAAGTCATTCTCGACCGAAGAGAGGGCGGACAGCACTTGGCAAGTGGACGCCTTAGTGCGCATGGTCCTCGAAGGGGAGAATCCAATGCTGGATCCCGTCGCTACGCTCCAGGATGACAATTCTGAAGTTAAATCAAGTCCCTGTTCAACAATTCGCCGTGGTCCAGCACCAAACGGCGGAAGGGACTGTTCAAATAGAAATCAGGGTTATGCGTCGCCATCACCACGGTCGTTCCGCGGGCGTTGATTTCCTTGAAAATCTTGAAGACCTCTTCAGCGTTTTTCGGGTCCAAGTTACCGGTCGGTTCGTCAGCCAAGAGTAAGTACGGATTGTGCACCATCGCACGTGCGATCGCCACGCGTTGCTGTTCACCGCCCGAAAGCGTGTACGGCATTGCAAAGCGCTTCTGGCTGATTCCTACAAGAGCAAGAGCATCGAACACGGCCGCATTGATTTGCTTGCTTGGAGTTCCCACAATGCGAAGCGCTAACGCCACGTTCTCGAAAACGTTTCGATCCGGCAGCAGCTTAAAATCCTGAAAGATAATGCCCATCTTGCGGCGAAGTGCCTGAATCTTACGGTCCGGCGTATTCTTGCTGTCGTACAGACAGTCGCCAGTAAACTTCACCATCACCTGGCCGCCACGTTCTTCGTCGGGACGTTCGTCCATATAAATCAGTTTCAGGAGCGTCGACTTACCGGCACCGGAATGCCCCGTCAAGAAAACGAATTCACCCTTATGGATACGCAACGTCACATTGGAAAGCGCTTTCCAATTATCCTCGTAAGATTTCGTGACGTGGTTAAAGTGAATCATTGCAGATCGCTACTCCGTCATGCGAATTTCAATATGGACTTCTTCGCGCCACTTTTTCACGAGAGCCTCGAGCTTTTGATTTTCGAGATGCGTTGCCGCCATCTGTTCAATCTTGGCATAGTCCTCTTCCAAGTTCAGATCGCGGGTCTGGCGTGAATCATCGAGGCGGAACAGGTGGTAAGAACCATCGATCAGCACCGGTTCAGAGATTTCGCCCACATTCAAGTTCGCCACCGGCTCCACGTACGCAGGTTCCATTTCGTTACGCTGGAACCAGCCCAGGCGGCCACCGGCAAAGTTGCTGGACTTGTCTTCACTGAACTTTTTCGCGGCAGCAGAGAAATCTTCCATCGTCTTGACATTCTTTTGCAAGGAATCGGCACGAGCCAAAACCGCTGCGGAATCAGCCGCCGTCGGAATCGTACGGAGCAGAATCTGAGCCGAACGGACACCGTCTTCCTTACGGCCTAGAACGCGGGGAATATGCCAACCCAGTTTCGTCTTTACCGGGTTCGCGGAATACTGGCCGTTTTTCAGCAAGTCGAGAGCGCGTTCAAAGACAGGGTCCAGCTGACCGCGCTTAAAGTAACCGAGGTCGCCCCCCTTCGCGGCAGAAGTATCCTGCGAGTGGGCCTTCGCCAAAAGTTCAAAGCTCATCCCCAAGTTCAGCGTATCAATCAGGGAGTCGGCAATCAGCTTCACCGAATCCACAATCGCCTGGTTCGGTTCGATCGGTAACTGGATGTGGCTCAACAGCACGCAGTTGAACTGCTGCGGAATCGAATCCTTGTATTCGGCAAAGAACGCATCCACTTCCTTTTTCGTCGGAGTAATCGTCCCGATATGGCGTTGACGGACGCGGCTCATTTCAATATGGCCACGAATCTGCTTTGCCAGCTGGTCGCGGTACTGCGCCATGCTGATACCAAGCTGAGCGCGAATCGCCTTTTCAAGAGTCGCAAGGTTCGTATTCTGGCTAGCCGCAAGCTGCGACAAGTGGGCGTTCACACGCTGATCCACTTCGGCATCTGTCACCACGATGGAGTCGCGATCGATTCGGCTGAGCAAGACCTTTTCGTCAATCAGCTGGTCCAGCACATACTTGCGCTGGTCCGCTTCCGACATGGCGTTTCCTTCGGGAGTTTCCTGATAGCGGTACAGGGCATTCAAAAATTCCGAACGCATAATCGGCTTACCGTCCACGACGGCAGCAACGCCTTCCATCAGCACCGGTTCAGCCAGTGCAAGCGAGGCAAAAACACTCATCACAAAAGTCAAACGATTCATCATAGCCGGAAACTTCATTACTTTTCCTTTTCGCTAAAAACATTCATCTGCGAAAAAATCGGGCGAGCCTTTTTCCATTCTTTCTTGAGACGCGAAAGCACCGTCTTCTGGTGTTCCACCCAGGCACGTGCAGCGACATCGTCTGCCACTTCGGCATACGGCAGCACATCGGCGGAGTCCAGTCTTTCGACAACCACAGCCATCTTGAGAGCGCCGCCACAGACCTTCATCACCGAAAGCGCTCCGAGCGTAACATCCTTAATAGACGGAATCATGCAGCTATCGGGAGTCACTGTCGCCGAATCAAAAGTTTCGATCCGCTTCACCAGCCAATATTGTGCCGGCAGAGAATCGTAAACCAGTTTCTTATGACCTTTGTAGTACTGATCCGCAGACTGCCAATCCTTAAAATAGAGGAGTGCGCCTTTGACCATCGTGCGTCCGCGCAAGAAAAACTCCGGATGCGTCTGGTAGTAGTCCAACTTTTCCGCATCGCCCACCATCATGGTATCGGCAAAATTCTGCAAGAAATGATCCACGGTCATCTTGCGTTCGGTGCGTCTGATTTGTTCCTGCAGGTTTTCATCTTTCAGCACCCCACTTGCAACCGCTTCCTGGTAAATGGTCTCTTCGTCAATCCAGTGTTCCAGAAACGAGAGCTTTTCTCGGTTTTCCCAGGAATCCCACTCCGGTGCAATACGGCGGATTTCCGATTCGCGAAGCTTCGCCTCGCCTACCGAAACCACAACGGGATCATCCTTGGAAAAAGGGACATCACAACCCGTCAACACCACGAGTACACACAAGCCAAGCAACAAAGAACGAAAAACAAAATTCATCGAGGCTAAATTTAGAAAATTTGTAGCCCGCAGCCCATAAAAAAGAGGACTTTCAATCGCCAAACTCTACTTTCGGACAACCTTAATTACAAGACCGAACGACTTGGTATTGAGGCCAGCATCGTCAACCGGCATATTTTTGCCCTTGTATTCGTCGCCATCCTCGTTATTAAACGAAAGAACCGTCTTGAACGCAACACCCACAAAGAAATGTTCCGAAAATTCCCAGAGGTACCCCAGCTCAAAGCGGAACGTCATTTCCCAGTCTTCGTAATCCATTCCGTATTTCTTTTCGGCCTTGTCCTGCCCGTACAAGTACGTCGGTCCGAACGAGAATCCCGCAAAGGTGCCGTTCAAGAAAGAATACGTCGACGTCGAATCAAAAACCAGGTTAAACGGAAAGAAAACCGAGCCGAAACCTAAATAGTACCGGAGTCTGGAATCCCGTTCCAAGAATTCTTCCTTGTCGCGCGAATAGTACTTGTATCGGTAATCACCTTTGGCCAAGAACAGGTCGTTATCAAGAAATACGCCCCAAAACCGGAACAGGTAGGCACCCGCGCGAAAGCCCACATTGTACGTTCGACCTTCGAATTTGATGATATTGTAATGAAGGTCCTCGTCATAGACCATTTCATCTTTTTCCAGGTCATGGTAATAGTTGATTACGGACGCGGTTTGGTTCTTTGAAGTCGAAGTCATCGCGCCGCCGCTGATTTCAAAATAAGGCGAAAAGAAATCAGAAAGCGTATGACGCTTACGCGGAGGAGATTTTTCCGAAGAATAGACGCTCGCATCTGCCACGCACAACAGACAAAGTATCAGCAAAGCGATGCGTTTCATCTATCAACGACTCCGTCAACTTTAAGCACAGCGAAATTCACGAACTTGCCACAGGAAGTATCTTCGGGCGACAGGAACTTCTGCAATTTAAAAGACTTGCTCAAAGTTTTTTTGTGCTCATCGACTTCCCTAAAATAGTACGACCTCGACTCCGCAGAATCCACCTCCGCCCAATAAGACGGAAGCTCAATCTCACGTCCGTCGCAATAAAAAGCGAGGCGTACTTCCAGTTCATTTTCCTTTTCCAAATCCAGCGAGTCATAATCCTCGCGGTAGATGGCCTTCGATGTATCCAAACTGCCACTACAGTCCCTATATAAAAGGGAATCCTTCAAATAGACCTGCATTTCGAGTGAATCGACACCGGACGGTTTTACGGCATACAAATTAATGGATTTCGGCGGAACAACCCACCAGTCCGGATCGCAGCTCATACCACACAGGCATAGCGCAAGCATCAACAAAAGCCCCATAAAGGGAAGACGAACCCACCTCACTAACATACGTATAAAATAAACAATATCAAAAACGATGTCAAGTAAAAAGGACTTAACCCGCCCACCACAATCAACAACAAACGATTATAAGCGCCTATAACCGTCCAAATCGGCCCTTGAGTTTTGCCAAGGCATCATTTTCGATGACTTCTTCGGAATCGTCGCCCTTTCGCTTGAACCTCAGGATTTCGAATTCTTCTAGCAAGGCGGATGCCTGCAAATAGAGTTCCGGGTATTCGGCATCGTCGCCCTGCATACGCTCCATTTTCGAAAGGAGTTCCCGAGCCTTTTTCAGCTCATGTTCCTTCATGAAACGGGCCTTGAGGAAGGGGCGGAACTTTTCGCGGAGCGTGCGCACCGATAGTTCGGGGCTTAAGGGAGCCTTTTCTCGGGATTGGTTCGGTGCGCTCGCACCCATCAACTCGCCCAAAGTGCAGAGTCTTTCGAATAAAGTCGTATCCTTATCTTCGGAATAGAGGGCAGCAATCTTTGCAATCGAAATTCCTGCAGCGGCCACCGCATCGCGAGCATGATCCTCGCCCTGACGCACCGCGACAGAAAATTCACGAAGTACATCCCAGAACTTGACAAACGCCTCTGCACCGAGCAGGGCCGACTCGTAAGTTGCACGCACCAGGGCGAGACGCACTTCATCATCTTCGCTACGCGTCTTTGCGGCGAGGTTCTTGAAATCGTTGATTTTCTTGCCTCGGGAAAATTCCAGTCCCGAAAAACGCACGCAGCGGTTCGCATCCAGTTTATCCGCGGCAAGCGACTTAAGCACCCAAGCCTTCAGGGCCGTCTTGAACCCATCGGCGTAAAGGCCTCCAGTTTCCAGCAGATTCAGGCGATCTGTAATGAGCGTATCAGATTCAGCAGAAACTTCGATGCGCTTTCGGAAAGCTTGCCAGAACGCAGATTCCGCCGGAGTCATCAGCGCTGATTCGCCGAGCCGCCAGCCAAACCGCATATTGTCTAACGCAAAGTCAATACCGAACGTCACCACGACAGGGCGCACCGCGGCAAACAAGCCAAAGCTCCCCCATTCTGGATTCAATTCGACCGAAAATTTTTCCGGGAAGCCCTGCTTGAAAATCTTGGCATGCAAGCGCAGGTGATTTTCTTTTTCGGGAGTCACCGTCGGGATGTCGCAATCAAGCTGTTTCATGCCTGCAAAAACTTCATAGAGGCTCAACAGAGGCGCCTTGTGCGGATTCTCCTTCAGCTTGTCACAGAAGGCATCGTCAATAAACGTGCGACGATTTTCAAGTTGCTTCTTGGCAGCCTTGGGCATTTCGCGAATGATGGACTCCGCCATCCACTCACGCCACTGATGAATCGAAAGTGCAAGTTTCGCAGGCGTCAGCTGCGGGAGCAAATCGTAAGGCAACTCCAGCGTAATACCGTCGTATTCCTTGGTCGCATCGAAAACCATCTCGCCATTAACCATGCGGCAAGAACCGTCGAGACCTTCGATACGGAACTGTTCGATGCTCCCCCCAAGAGTAGGTTCAGGAGCCTTGGCGGCTTTTTTCAGCTTATTTTTATTGTCGAGGAAATCACCTAGAGATTGCTTCGCACCACCGGTGTTCGCAATGACACCATCTACGGCACTTTCATTCTGTTCCAGCCAGAACTTGGCATCAAATTTCAGGAACTGGTCGGTATGTTCGCGAATGTAGTCCTTGAGCGTCTTGATGGAATTTACGCTATGGGCGATGCGCACATAGTAATCCACCAACGCATCTTCGCTCGGGGCAAGTCCAAACATTCGCTTACGCGCTTCAAGAGCATGCAAATCTTCAACGACACGTTCGTTATGCGTCATAAAGGCGAACGGACGTGCCATCTGGCCAAGCACCACAGCCTCGCGCCAGAAAATTTCGGCACACTCGTCAGGGTTCACACGAGCATAGTCCACGCGGTGTCCACGGCTAATCACAAGTCCCCTGAAACTTACTTCTTCTACCGCTTCTACGAATCCGCGTTCCTGGTTCCACATCGGCGAATACCAGCGGCGAGTGCAGAAGGGTTCCGCCACCTGCATAATCCATTCGGGCTTGATTTCGGCGGATTTATTGAGGAAAATGCGGCTCGTTTCGCGGACTTCAGCACTAAAGAGCCATTCCACACTCTTGCCGTACAAATCGCTACCGGGGAATACGTGCGTTTCGCGGCCGCTCACCAGTCGGTAGCAGCCATTTTCGATATCGCGGCGGGCTACACCTCCGAGGAACCCCGAAAGGAGCGCAATGTGCAGGTTGTCGCCGTGGAAAGAATCCAGCGGACACACTCGATTTTCGAATTTCACGTCGAGAATGCGGCTGAACTGTTCGTACAAGTCGATCCATTCGCGGCAACGCAAAAAATGGAAACTGAACTTGTCGCAGAACTTGCGCAATTTGTTCCAGGACTTGCCATCCCATTCTGCGCAGAAGGCGTTCCACATGCTAATGTAAGTCAAGAAATCGCTCTTGTGACCCGCAAACTTGCGATGTAGCTGACGGATGCGGGTGCGCTCCGGCTCCTCCCCGGGAACCACACGCGGATCCTGGATGCTCAGGGCAGAACAGACAATCAGCGCGGGCTGTAGGACTCCCGCCTCGCGCGCCCGCAAAAGCACCGCCGAAAGCGCCACGTCCATCGGGAGCCGCGTCATTTCGCGGCCAAGTTTAGTCACATGGCCGCTGCTGTTGTCCGCCGTCAAGGCGCCAAGTTCAAAAAGTGTCTTGTAGGCGCCACGGAAAGCCGAATGTGGCGGCGACTGCAAAAACGGGAAATTTTCAAGTTCAAGCCCCAGGCTACGCAGCTGAAGCACCACGTTCGCGAGATTACTGCGCCGGATTTCCGGCTCCGTAAACTCGTCCCGTTTCTCAAAATCTTCTGGTGAATAGAGTCGAATGCAAACGCCAGGCTTCACGCGCCCCGCACGCCCTGTGCGCTGCCGGGCACTCGCCTTCGAAATATCCTCGACAGGCAGCCCCTGGATTCTGGACTGCGCATTGTACCGCGAGATGCGGGCCGTTCCCGTATCCACCACGTAGGCGATTCCCGGAATGGTCAACGACGTTTCAGCAATATTGGTTGCCAGCACCACGCGGGTCTTTCCCGTATGCTTAAAGATGCGGCGCTGTTCATCGGGACTCATGCGTCCGTAAAGCGGCAAGATATCGAATGACGCCGAGTCAAGTTCATGCGCCAATTCACCCGCCAAATCCTGGATGTCGCGTTCCGTCGGTAAAAAGCAAAGCAGATGATCGCGGTGTCGCGTTTCCAAGTCAAGAATCGCATCGCGCGCTTCATCGAGCAGCCCCGAATCGCCCTTACCGCTGGTATCGAGGGCAGCCCGCATCGTCGAACCGCCACCGAAAAAATACTCAACCTCGACCGGATAAGTTCTTCCCTCGGCTTCGAGCACGCAGCTGTTTTCGTAGAATTCCTCGAAAAGCTTCGCATCCAGCGTCGCGGAGGCCACAATCAGCTTGAATTCGGGGCGCGCCTGTAAAACCGTCTTGAAAATGCCCAACAGGATATCGATATTCAGCGAACGTTCGTGCGCTTCGTCAATCACCACCGCCGAATACTGGCGGAAAAGCCTGTCGCGGCGGAATTCCTGCAGCAGGATACCGTCGGTCATCACCTTGATGGGGGCGTCACTCTGTCCCTGCTCCCAGAAACGGATCTTGGTGCTAACAAGCGTTTCGTCCTTCAGCTCTTCGCGCAAGCGATCCGCAATCGAGATCGCCGCCAAACGCCTCGGCTCCGTCACACCAATCTTGAACTCGGTCTGGGACTTCGCAAACCATTCCAGCAAAAACTTCGGCAGCTGCGTCGACTTTCCGGAACCGGTGTCTGCCTTGACAATCACCACCTGGTGTTTTTCAAGCAACTCAAAAAATTCTTCCCGATGTTCAACAACGGGAAGGTCTGGGTAGGTGATTTTCAAGTTGGTTATTTGCATTCTGGTTATGAGGGCGTAGCTACGCTGCTTTCGGCTATGGGCTCGGTCGCCAAAGGCTCCCTTTGAGGTTTAAAATAATTTCTGTATGATTCGCACAGAGCGAAGCGACCCCATCGCCCAAAGCGACTGTAAGGAGCGCACTCACTCTTTTATATGTCCGCACTTGTCACAGGTGAGTTTGTAACTGTTATCGGGATCGACAACCATCACGCCGTCACATTCCGGCACCTCGCACGGGAGTTCTCCCGGCATGACTTCGCGGTACGTCTGCTTTTCGGCCATCTTTATTCTCCGATTTCCTTGAGGTAACGAGCAAGAGCGTCCTGCCAAGTCGGAAGCGGCTTGAATCCGTTTTCCACCAACTTACTCTTGTCGAGGCGACTGTTGAACGGGCGTGCCGCCTTGCTTAAGCCATATTCCGCAGTCGTTACGGGAACAACCTTTGTGGAAAGCCCCGCCTGCTTGTAGATTTCACAGGTAAAGTCATACCAGCTAATGAATCCACCCTCGTTTGTCGCATGGTAGTAACCGTACTTTTCGGTTTCGTTCATGTCAATCAGCAATCGGGAAAGGTCGAGCGTATAAGTCGGCGTGCCAATCTGGTCGTTCACCACGCGCACGGTATCGTGTGTTTTACCCACATTGAGCATCGTCTTGATGAAATTCTTGCCATTCAAGCCGAACACCCACGCAATTCGAACAATAAAGTATTTGGACAAGGTGTTTGCCACCGCAAGTTCGCCTTCGAGCTTCGTCTGACCGTAAACGTTCAGAGGCTTGTAATCCTTGCAATCCGGTTTCCAGGGTTCCGTTCCCTGGCCGTTAAACACGTAGTCGGTGCTGATGTAGGTCATCTTGCAACCGAGGCGCTTGCAGGCATCGGCAATATTCTGCGTACCGCCAGCATTTACCGCACGGACCTTCGCCACGTTCGCATCATCTTCGGCCATATCGACTGCAGTCCATGCGGCGCAATGAATCACGGCGTCAGGCTTGATTTCACTCAGGGCCTTGTCAACCGCAACAGAATCCGTAATGTCAAGCTGCACGTAAGGCATTGTTGTCACGGCAGAACCGTCGGCCACGCCACTGTATGCCGGAGCCATATCGGAGCCCACGCCCGTGTGTCCGCGCTTAGCAAGTTCGTTCATTACATCGTGACCGAGCTGGCCACCTACACCTGTCACAAAAAATTTCATTGTAAAACCTCTAAAGTACAATATAGCAAAAGAGACCGCGAATTAATCGCGGTCTTCTTTAATGGCGCGTAGCGCGTGGATTACTTCACGCTGGCGGTCAGCAGTTTTGT
>NZ_CAMVDO010000050.1 GCF_947166265.1 uncultured Fibrobacter sp.
ACCGCTCCACGTGTAAAGCGCAAGGAGCGGTTCGTCGCTTGTTCGCATCGAATGTGTGTGAGCCTGTTCGAGAGCGCGAAGGAGAGCCTTGATCTTTTCCGGTTCCTTTTCCAGAAGGATGCCCGAAACATAATAGAAGCAGCAATAGCGGCCTGCAAAAACAGGGTCAGTCGCCAAATCCATCAGTACGTCGGCGCGGCCGTCAACAGCGGCAAGGCTTCCCAGCGGGTCCCAAAGCGAAACCGCTTCGACCTGCCCGCGTTCCAAAGCTTCGAGCGCCAAGTTGCCATCGGCATAGGGCAAGAACTGCACATCAATGTTTAAACACTGTTCTTTTAACACAATTCAGATCGAGTAAGCATAGAGGTAATCCTCCGAGCCATCCAGGCCCCGTTTAAGTTCGAGCGAAAAGTTAGAATCGCGTCAGACGTTTGTCCAATACTTTCTTTGAATGCCTAGTTATAGGCTTTTTTTGAAAAACCAGCCCGTTTTCAGTCAAAAAATTTTTCCAAATACATTTCACCGGTCTTTTTATGCTATCTTATTACGTATAAAACACTCAGTTTGGAGAGAATATGAAAAAGATTTGGACACTCATTGCATGTACCCTGATGGCAGCAGCGGTATCGTTTGCACAAGATGACTTCGATTACGAAGCTACGGAACAGACGGAAGTCGAGTCCGAAGCCACAGAACAGTCCGAAGATCAGGCCAGCGACCAGAGCGAAGCCGTTGAGGAACAGGCAGAAGACGCAGCAAGCGTCCAGACCGCCAAACAAAGCAACAATCAAGTTGCAAACCAAACCAATATTCAGCAGGCAAATCAGGTCAACATTCAGAACAACTACTACGCACAAGCTGAAACCGACAAGGCCGAAGAACAGGCCGACAACAATTCGAAACCGCGACTCGCAGAACACAGCACCTTCGGCTTCGGTGTAAGGGGCGCATTCAACTACGCCAGAATGTACGGTTTCAAGGAAGACCCGGAAAACGATAGCGACATCGACGGAGTTCCCACGGGCATCGGCTTTGATGCAGGCCTTATGTTCCGCATCCAGATGATTCCGAACCTCCATTTCACTCCGGAAGTCAACTTTGCCTACAGCAGCACCAGCCACTCGTATTTGGACAAAGACCGCCACTACATCAGCACGGATATTGAAATTCCGCTCATCATTCGTGGCGTCGTCGGCGACATGTTCTACGTAGGCGCCGGTCCACAAATCAATTTCAACATCAGTAACGAAGCCGATATCGATGCCACCGAAAATCAGTGGGGCATCTCCGAAGACATGGAGAACATCGAAAGTGCAAAGTTCAGCTTCGGGCTTACCGCAGGTGCAGGCATCAACGTTGTCGAAGGCCTGTTTGTAGACTTGCGCTTCTACCTAGGTGTTACGGAACTTTTCCCCGATGTTAAGTCCCTCGATGAATACGAAGCCGGCGAAAAAGTCCAGGAAGGCGACAACTTCTCGTTCATCAGCATGAAGGGCGCAAAGATGATGAAATTCAAAGTGGGTATGAGCTACTGGTTCATCTAGTTTAAATCGACAGTGGCCGATTAGCGGTTTGGAGTATAGAATATGAGAACACTTGCTAGTCTGACATACAGGGAATGCGCTCCGGTCGTCACCGCCGAAGCCATGCGGTTCTTGGACAACGACACCAAGAGGAGTCGCGTTTCCAGTCCCGGTTTCCAGCATTTCTGGGGGGCTTCCCCCGAAAACGTTCCCGCAGAAAGCGACGAATTCGCCACTCCGATCGATGCCGGATACGCCCTGATGAAACTGGCCGGAAAAGCCCTGTTCAACAAGGTTGTAGAAACACTCGGCCAAAATGGCAACGAAAAACCGGTCGCTGTCATTATCGGCGGTGGAAACAACGGAGGCGACGGACTTGCGCTTTCCACCCTGCTTATCCAGGCCGGAATTCCCTGCACCGTGTACTCCCTTGCAAAGGCGGAGTCGTTCAAGGACGAAGCAGCACTAGCCTATCAGGACTTTGCAAGCAACGGCGGAGAATTGGTCTATATCGCAGACCAGCTTCCCGAAGCGCCCCAATATTCCCTGATTGTAGACTGTATGCTCGGCAACGGGGCATCCGGTGAATTGCGCCCCGCATTTGCGCGCACTGTTATCGCCATGGACGAATGGAACATTCCCATTCTCTCGGCAGACGCACCGACCGGGTTCGATTCTACAGAACACCGCGCAGGAATCCCCTGCACCGAAGCAGACGAAACTCTCATTTTCGGACTTCCGCGACTAGACGCCCTCACAAGCGAAGGCGCCAAGGTATTTGGCAAGGTGACGGTCGAACCGCTCGACTACCCGGAAAACCTGATCGACAAGGTGAATTCAGGCGTATTCCTTGCCACCGAAAAAATGATTCCGGCCCTACTCCCCGACCGTGCCGAATTTGGCGACAAGCGAACCCAAGGAACAGCCATGGTCATCGCGGGTTCGGGAAACATGACCGGGGCGGCCTCGCTCTGCACCCAGGCCGTTTTAAGGAGCGGTGCAGGACTTGTCACCACTGCAACACCCAAAGCACTGCTCCCCGTATTGCAAGCAAAACTGGACGAACCAATTTTCTGCGGAATCGGCGATTCCACGACGGACAGACTTTCGATTATGCACCTGATGCAGCTGCAAGACGCAGCCCAGCACCAGAACGCTATCGCCATTGGCCCTGGACTTGGAACCGACACCGAAACTCAGGACGCCATCCGCATGTTCCTTACAGGAATCACGGCCCCCGTCGTTGTCGATGCCGATGCCATTAACGCCTGTGGCTCCGCATTCTTCTGCATGGAAGGCGGCCCCGCGAACGCCATCATCACGCCGCACAAGCGTGAATGGGAACGCAACTTCGGCCCGCTCCCCTCGAATGAATCGTTCTACCCGGAATACCTGAAACAATTCGCGACGCAATTCAAGATTACGATTGTCCTTAAGGGATGCCCCACCTACATAGCGATTCCCGATGGACGCATCTACATTGTCGAATGCCACAACTCGGGACTTGCCAAGGGCGGTTCTGGCGACGTTCTCACCGGAATCATCACGGCGCTCCTCGCTCAGGGACTAGCCACTGCAGAAGCCGCCGTACTGGGAGTTCTTCTGCATCAAAAGGCAGGGAAAATCGCCCGCGAAAAGTGGGGTGCGTTCAGCATGCTCCCTTCCGATGTCATCAAGGCACTCCCCCAGGCATTCGCTTGCTAGCACAGGCTCCACAACTTTCATGGACGCCTCACTCGAAAAAAGACTCAAGCGGCAGGTGATCGGAAAACCGCACCGTTTTTTAGCGGTCACTCCGCTCGGTTTCGAACAAACGCTCGCAAAAGAACTTGAACGCATTCTTGCTCCCAACGAGAACGCCGCAAGCAAAAATTCCGAACAATCCGAGACTCCTGCGGGAATTGAAATGCCGCATGTCACCGGTGACGGCAAGGTCGAATTCACCGCCAAAATCACAGAGGCCTGGAAAGCGGTCGCCTTCAGCCGCATCGCAAACCGCATCTTGATGCACATTGCCGACTTCAAGGCCGAAAATTTTCGCGAACTCGAAAAGAAAGCGAGCGAAATTCCCTGGGAACTGTACTTAGAAGACAGACAGGAGACGAGAGACGAGAGAATATCTTCTGGTAATTTACTCCACATTCACGTTAGTTGCAAACATTCCAGGCTTTACCACAGCGACGCCATTGCCGAAAGACTCTATAGCGCAATCAAGGGGGGACGCCTCCCCCTCGCTCCAGTTTCGCCAAGCAGCACAAAAAAGAAGTGCCTTGAGCCTGCCGAAGGGAGCGAACCTTCCGCTACCCCCTCTCCTAGGGGTTCCACCCCTAACACCCCGCCGCAGAATTTATACGTCACCCTCCTCGATGACCGCTGCACCCTTTGGCTAGACCTCGCGGGCGAAGAGCTCTACAAGCGCGGCCACGAACGGTTCGTGAACGACGCCCCCCTCAAGGAAACCATCGCCGCCGGGATGATTTTCGAAGCGATTTACGGCACAAAGCGCGAATACTGTCTACTCGACCTTATGGCAGGCAGCGGGACCTTCAGCCTCGAAGCCGCTTACGCCGAAAACAATCTTATTCCGGGAATCTGCCGCGACTTCGCCCTAAAGCACCAGCCCGCCTTCAAGGAAGCCACGTGGAACTACATCACGAATTCAGAATTTGGAATTCGGAATTCGAAGTTGAAAAAAATCGTCACGAGCGACATTTCCGAGCGAGCGATTGAAATCATCCAGCACAACGTCGAATGTAGCCCCCTCGCAAACGTCGCCGACGCCACAGCCGCGAGAGCAGTCACTCCGAAACTCCGCGACTTTTTCAGCTACAGCGCCGAAGACATTGCAGAAGTCTGTGGCGAAACCGCGCCCATTCTCGTGTTGAATCCGCCCTACGGCAAGCGCCTCGACTTTGACGCCCCCAAGCTCTACACGCGCATCGGCCGCCGACTCGCCGAGCTCGCCCGCGCCCTCAAGCCATTCGGCAAAGACCTCACGGTCGCAATCATCGCCCCCAAGGACGACACGCGCGAAGGCGCCAAATACACTTGTACCGCGAACCTCCTACGCGAATGCCCAGCACTCCGTCCAGAGGAAAACGACTCCGCCAAATGCCTCAAGACAAGCCACGGCGGCCTTAGCCTGAATATTTTCATTGCAAAGATTTAATGGATTGCCACGTCGCTACGCTTTTCGCAATGACGTAAAAGACGAACTACTCCGTAGGCAGCACTTTCGTGCGTCGCATAAACGCAAGCGTTTCTTTTTCGCCCTTTTCAGCGAGCATCTTGAGCAGGTAAAGCAACTTGCGATAGGTCGTTTCCGTCATCTTTTCGCGGGCGCTGCTTTTCGTCAGATAAAGGAGCGGAGCTTCCTGCGTGTACTTTTCCCGGTTATAAGTCTTAGATGCCGCCACACGGTCGCAGAACATTTCCTTGATATAACGGTCGGGCATATCGATAGGCACCAACTTCTTGGTTTCCATTTCGTAGTCGTACCAAAATTCAAAGTGATGCTTGTTTCTGCCCTTGTGATGCATCCACGCAAGGCTATAGCCCTTGTCTAGGCGTTCACCGTTATTGGGCGACTGGTTTCCCAAATAGTATTTCGCACCGGGAATAAATTCAGACGGGCTATACTTGGAAAGATCGTGAAAAAGCCCCTGAAAGCCAATCCCCGCCTTAAAGCAGAGCCGGATTACCTCGTTTCGATGTTTCGTTATCGTCAAGAAATGTTTTAGAGGATGCATTTTCATAACCGAACCACATCATCACACAAGTCCAGCATGGCTGTACGGTGCGTCACGATAATCATCGTCTTGTCGCGAAGCTCCGTAAAAAGCCTCCGGTAAAGTTCACGTTCCGTCTCTTCGTCCAGAGCAGAACTGATTTCGTCAAAGAGCATAATGTTTCCGGGGCGCAGGAGTCCACGTGCAATGGCAAGCCGCTGCGCCTGGCCTTCGCTGAGTCCGCCGCCGCGTTCGCTCAGTTCCGTATCTAGTCCCTGGGGCAAATCATATACAAATTCGGCGCAAGCAAGCGTAAGCACCCTTTGCAATTCACTTTCGCTTGCATCCGGCTTTGCTAGCAGCAGATTGTAGCGGATGGAACCGCTCATCAGCGTGTTTCCTTGCGGAACGTACACAAAGTTTCCGCGCAAGTCTTCGGAAAGGGCGTACACCTCGCCCCCCATCGCGCCATCGTTAGTACTCTCGGAATAGAGAAGCATTCGTCCGCAGTCGGGCTTGATAAAGCCCAGCAACAGGCGCAGCAAGGTCGTTTTCCCCTTGCCGGTTTCCCCCATAATCGCAACCTTGCTTCCCGGCCTGAAATCGTAATTAAACTTGCTGATGATTTCGTTTCGTTCCCCGACGTAGCCAAAAGAGACATTTTCGATGCGGACACCGAGTTTTCCTTCGAGCACCGAGGAATTATTTTCATGAGATGCAGCAAGGTCTCCGTCGCATTCCTTTTCCAGTTCCTGCAAGCGTTCCACCCCGGCCATCGCCTGAACCACTCGCGGGCCCATATTCAACAGCGAAAAAACCGGACGCTGGATTTGCCCCACCAGTTGCAAAAAAGACGTCATCACGCCAAACGTAATGAGTCCGTTTCGAAGTCCGAGGCCACCCCAGATAAAGGCAATCAAGTAACCCAGCCCAAACGTACAGCCAAACAGGAGCCTCGTAAGCAAGGTAAACTTCGCCCGGTGCCCCACATTCTGCCGAAGATCGCCCTGTCCACGGTCCAGCTGCGAGGTCACCCAAGGTTCACTCCCCAGCGAACGCAACACGGCGTTGTATTCCACGCCTTCTTGCACCTGCATCTGAATGCGGCTTTCGCTTTTGCGGATTTCGAGGGTCATCTTCTTTAACCGGTAAGAAATCAGCTTCGCAAAGCTCATTGCAATGGGCGAAAGCAGCAAAAGAATCCACGCCAGCCGAGAATCGAACATTCTAAGCAGCAAAAAGGCGCCCACCAGCTGCAGCGTCGTCACCACCATTTCCGGGAACGTATCAATCGCGACTTCGCTAATGGTTTCAATGTCCTTTGAAAAGCGCGAGGTAATGTCGCCGGAATGCAGGACTTCGATATCAAAGAGCTTTCGCCGAAACAGCAGCCCAAACATCATGAGCCGCAACCGGTTTGCCGCCCGCACCGTCTCTAACGTTGTCAGGTAGTGGCAAATTTGCCGAATCACGATTCCCCCGAGCATCGAGAGAACCAAGTAGACTATCATACGGACGATGTCTTCGTCGCTTCCGGTTCGAATGGTTTCATCGATAAAGCGCTTCGAAAGCCAAACCATCAACAAACCCAGGGCAACGCCTATTCCACCCAGTACAATCCGGATAGAAAGCGTCAGGCGAAACCCCTGCGAATAGCGCCACAGCCAGGCAAGACCGCTCATTCGACTACATTCACCTTTTTCCATTCATTCACGATTTTTTCCACATCGAGCCGAGCCTGTTCGGGGGTCACGTCGTAAACACCGCACAAGGCATCGGCCAGGCCTTCCACCGTAAACTCCTCGGATGCACTCGCCTGATTCCAGAGCCATGCCGCCGTTTCATTCAGGCAGAGCAGTCGTCCAAAATCAAGGGCATTTACGCCTTCGCCCATAATTACCTGTTCGCCACACACTTCGCGCAGCACAAAACCTTTTTTAATTCGCATATTATACCAGCCTTCTATAAATTGCCAACAGCCACCGCCTCACCGGCAATAGCCAAAACCAAATTTTTGCTTTCACCCGTTGCCTGCGGGATTCAAGCGATATCCTTTTTTTACCGCAAACCACATGAGTCACCTTAGCGCGGACGTCGTTTACCTTACAATGTTCGCGCAAGCACAGGTTTCCGTCTCCCATCAGCGTCACGTCTTCACCCGCGATATCGACAATACGGTGAATCACAAAATGCCCATTTTCGACCCGTGCAAGTATGACATCGCCCCGTTTCAGTGCAGACTGCTTTACCAGCACCACGCTATCGCGCCCCCCTACAATAAACGGAAGCATACTGCGCCCGTTCACGGGAAACGTCACTTCGACGCCTTCGTCGACCAGGCGAATCGCCTCGGCCATAATCAGATCGTCGCTAACCACGCAGGGCCCCAGTCACCGTAGAACAACAGAGCTTCGCGGCGGCCTCATCCGGCAGGCATTCCAGATACCAGGCGGGAATGTTTTTAGCCATCGCATTTTCGGATGCATGCAGACCATCGGCAATGCGCCTTTCCCAGCGTTTGCCAGAAATGCAGGGAACAATCGCCGCATACGCCTGCACCCCGCGCAAGCGTGTAATTTTGTTGAATGGGGCCTGCGAAAGCAGAACCGCTCCGCCGAGCGGATATTCCTCGTTCTTGTAGCAGGGAGTCTTTCCGCTCCACGGTGAACCATAGACAACCGCACAGAACGCACCAGGAGCATCTTCAAAAACGCGCACCACGGGGTTATCGTCGTTCAGCAAGGATGTTCCATCGACATGTTTAAGCCAGAGCCTTGCGTGGGTACTCTTGCCCGTACCGCTCTTTCCCAAGAAAAGATAACCGTGCCCTTGGTAAGTCGTCACCGCCGCATGAAAAAGCATCGTGCCGTAAGGCGCCGTAGCAATGGCATACATAACCATCAGGGCATTGTTCACCGCATATTTCAGCGAACTCTTTTTGAAATTTTTCGGAATGTAAAGTGTCGCCGTCTTATAGTCAAGGGCACACAAAAGAGAGCCCACCGGTTCATGCATCAGGCGAAAATCAAACACGGAACACTTTTCCGCCGTAAGGCCGCAAATAATCTGCTGCCCCTCATCGTCTTGGCAAAGTTCCTCGGTATATTCGGGAGTAAAGTCACAACAATCAACCTTCAACGAAAAGAGCACACTTTCATCCAGCGCTTTTTCAGCGGAAGCCTTTTCGGCAAAAGGCTCATAATTGTCCATGGACTCCGCAAATAGAGTTTCGGCAATATCGGGACTCGCCGTCACCGAAAACAAATGCCCCGCCACCTTGTAAAACCTGAACTCAATCTCGTTTATCATAAGGCAATCCTTCGACGCTTAATGCGCAAGGGAATCAGTGAAATCGTGGAACGCCAGTACCGGAGTTCCATAAAAAAAACTTGAAGCGGATCGAACGGAATCCAAGACAAAGTCCGCATACGGTCCTTAAACCAGCGGACAAAGACATTACGGGGTTTAGAGACTGTCTTATGCTTTCCAAAATTACCGCCCTCAAGCGCCATTTTCAAAAGGCGTTCTCCACGAGAGCGGTCCGGAGCGCAGAGCATCCATTTTCGTTCTAGTCCAAACACTTCCTGGAGCACCCACATCACGGCACCGCAAACGTTTTTCAGGTGTAGCGATTTCATCAAGGAAAAGACCTTTTCTCGCTCGATTTCGGTCGAATGTGTGAGCAGCATCAGGTAATCCGTATACTGCCGCAGTCCAAGTCCGCCAGCCAATGCATGCTGTTGCAAATGTGAAAGCTGCATCACCAGGGCAAACTGAATCGACGGGGCGTAAAATCCTTCGGGAACCCTTTGTGCGTTCCGGATTTCTTGATTCAGGAAGGCTTGCAAATGGCGGTTTCTAAACGGAATTCCCTGCGCAGGCTTAAAATGAACCTCGACCGTAATTCCATCCTTGTTCTTAGGCAAATGAACATGATGCGGGGCGGTATTTTCGACAGGCTTTTCAGAAAGAAAATTCAAATCCACCAAAAGCGAATAAATCCGGTCGCGCCCGCCCTCTACCCAGATATCAATATCGCCGACATGCCTTGAAAACGGATTCGGATAAAGCCTTGCGTTTGCGGCTCCCTTGAGAATCGCCGTTTTAAAGCCTGCGGTTTCAAAAACATTCGTCAAACGAGCCGATTCCTGATTAATCATGCGATTTGCACTGGCGATCATTTCGGCATCGGCGCCCCACCGCAAATTCAACGACTTGGGCGGGTGATATTCTTCAGGGAGTTTCTTGATTGCGGAATACACCACTCCACGCACGCACTGGCTTTTTGCCAACGCATAAACGCGATTCCAATCCTCATCGTTAGGCACAACAGACAGCTTCGTCAAACGCCCCTCATTATCGAGGGCAACCCGCAAAAGCTCAAATAAAAGCAAGTCCGTTCGACTCGGATAAAAATGCATAGAGCAAATATAAGATAAAGAAAGAACACCCATTAGAAAAGGGACCACAAAAGGTCCCTATATCGATTATTCTTTATATTTTCTGGAAAAGCTTTAGGGATGAGGTTCTAAACAAGCTGCTCCCTGTTCATTGCAATCCGAGCCTTCCAAAAGCGCCCCCTGAAACAGGTATTCCACCTCGCTCATTTCAGGCGCCACATAGACTCTTTTGGATTCCATTTCGATTTCTTTTGTATCCATGAATATTTTCCTTACTCAACAAAGACTCGTTTTCCGTTATGGTAATACATTCCGCGAGTTGTGGGCTTCGCATTCAACTTGCGGCCCTTCATATCGAACCAGCGATCCATGCGGATTTCGCCCGTCACGGGGTTCATCTTTCCGGTTTCGATGACATTGTCATTTTCATCGACGATTTCGACATCAATTTCTGCCGGATTCTTATTCAAAGAGCCGCCAAACGTCTTTGCAAATCCCTGGCTCTGGTGCTTTACCAGGTAGGCATTCAACGCCGTCATTGTCGCCTCGGCATCCATTTCCACGAACTGTCCGACACGTGCGCCGTTGCGTTCTTGGGCAGCAAAACTATAGACATTTCCTAGATCCGGATGGTCATTAAAGGTTGTATAGGCGTAGACCCCCTTGAATTCCCAGGCACCGCTAGTCAACACTTCTACGGGAGCCGTTTCCGTATTGAAAATCGCATCGCCTTCAAAAGTGATCGTAGATTCGTTCGGCATTACCAAGTAAGGAGTATTGGCGCCCAGGTAATCTGTCGTTATGTACGAAAGCCTGACGCTCCACGAATTTTCTTTTTCGACAATTCGCTTGAACCTATAAATATCGCAACCCTTGACCTTAGAAGTATCGATCGAGAACGGCAACATGAGAGTCGTCATACGGCCAACCGTAAACGTCCTGTTCAGCTGAATTTCATCTACATGGATATCTTGCGAAATTTCAACGGTATCTTCGCCAGTATATTCGCCATCGATTTCGGCAACGGTCCTGTCGGGATATTCCGTGATTGTCACGGCGCCAAAGTGCATCACGTTAATCGAAGTCACAGACATATTCATAGCGGCACCGTACCCATTCAAGGCAAGCGTCTTTTCACCAACAGACCACGGAGAATCCTTATCGCAAACACCGTCAAGCATCGTTCCGTTATTCAGCTTGCAGGCGATTTCTGCGGTGTTCACGTCTTCCGTTTTTTCATTGGTATTGGCAAGTTCGGAACCCTTGCCAACGCCCTTTTCGACATATTCTTCGTAGTAGTTATTGGAAGTGGTAAGCGTTCCACTCAAGTGGTTACCGACAATCGCACCCGTAGCGCCATTACCGGCATTGGATAGATTTTCACCATCGTACGCACAGGATTTTACCGTCAAAGTAGACTTGGTAATTCCCACAATGCCACCGACAAAGGCGTCATTGCCGGTAGCCTCGATAGACACGGCACTCATGCAGTTTTCGATGGTTCCGTTTTTCGCGTTTCCAACGATTCCGCCGACACCCTGGCCCTTGCCGCTCGTTTCAATTTTTCCAGAAACATAGCAACCCGAAACCGTTCCGCCCGGATTACCGTCGGCCAACCAGCCAACCACTGCGCCCACAGAAATCTGCTGGCTAGTGCTCGAGAGAATGGACCCAGCGCTTGTAGAGGCGTTAATCTCGACATTTTCAAAAACGATGTTTTTCACCGTTCCTTTATTGCCCAGCACAGCAACAAAGCCGACATTCTGAGCATACACAGAATTGATCTGAGCCAATTCGGCTCCACTGATGTACATATTCGAGATAATGTGGTTGTCGCCATCGATAATTCCCGTGAACTTGCGGTCACCCTTACCGGCGGCAATCGGAGTCCAGAGCTTGCCACCCATATCCAGGTCGGCATCCAGCTTGGCGTTGATATTCAACCTTTGGCCCGATTTTTTATTGGTCTCGCCAGCAAACCAGGCCAACTGAGCCTCATTTTTTATGAGATAGAAGGTTTTGCCCTCTATTTTAACCGTTTCCGGCTGTTCCAAAGATTCGCCGTTCCAGGCGGCAGAAACCTGCTCAACCCCTGCAAAACAGAGGATTAGCAAGGATAAAACGAAGGACTTGATATAGTCCGAGGGTATAAAGAATGCTTTTATTTTCATAGAAATAATCCCCTCTTCTTCTCCACTCGGGGGCATATTATAGTAAAAGGATTTTTGCTACGAAAGGGTTTGTAATAATTAAATAATAAGTTTTTCACAACTTACAAAATTTCATACAGAAGCAGTGTCGGAAACCATTATCTTTTTTGCTATTTTACTCGTTTACAAGGGCATTTATTACTTCGGGGCATATAAAATGCAAAACAACACACTTTTTATACGCCCCTTTAAGTCAAAATAAGGCATCCAAAGACGTTTTTTGGGGATAAAAAGTGATTTTAAATCTAAATAGGCCTACAGAGCAACGAAAAAAGGCATATAAAAACGCATCAGAGAGCGTTCTTATACGCCCCTTCTATTAAATGATGCTTCACAGAGGCATATAAATGCCCAAAGTCAGCCTCTTTTATACGCCCACATTCTCCAAACAGGCCCATTTTACAGCCTTTGTTTTAGATTCAGGGCTCGGAATTTTGCAGGGGCATTTCATTTTTTCTACATTTCTTACGAAAAATGGCGTCAGATTTTTCAAGTGGCGCTGCAGATTTTAAAGACACAAAAAGAGGATTATTATGCCGAAACTTCGTTCGCTCAAGACTATGGAAGGCCGCGAAATGGCCGGTGCACGCGCCCTGTGGCACGCAACAGGAACCAAGGTGGAAGACTTTGGTAAGCCCGTCATTTGCGTGGTGAACAGCTACACCCAGTTTGTTCCGGGACACGTTCATCTGAAGGACTTGGGCCAGGTGGTCGCACGCGCGATTGAAGCCGCCGGCGGTGTCGCGAAGGAAATGAACACCATCGCCGTGGACGACGGTATCGCCATGGGCCACGACGGCATGCTCTACAGCTTGCCCAGCCGCGACCTCATTGCCGATTCCACTGAATACATGGCTAACGCCCACCGCGCCGACGCCCTCGTTTGCATCTCTAACTGCGACAAGGTGACTCCGGGTATGCTCATGGCCGCCATGCGCCTCAACATTCCGGCAATCTTCGT
>NZ_CAMVDO010000051.1 GCF_947166265.1 uncultured Fibrobacter sp.
ATGCAGAGATTTCGTTACAATCCGCCATAGGCGTAGGCACGGAAATCACCGTGACTTTCTGCTAGAAATTTCTCTGATGACGTTCCGCCAGTAAGGTGCAAGCCTACTTCACCCACTTATCGACTTCTTTCTGGGCCTTGTCGCGTTCGTTCTGGGCCACGTGTCCGTAGATGGCAAGGCCGGGGGTCACATTCGCGCCGGTCACCTTCTTGAGGCGCAGCACACCCGAGAGGCCGCTGCCTTCGTGGGTCACGAACGGGTGGATCGTCTTGCCCTTCAGATTATACTTCTCGAAGAAAGTGAACATGGGCATGGGCATCTCGCCCCACCACACCGGGTAACCGACGTAAATTTCGTCGAATTCTTCGGGGTTCACGTTCACCGGCTTGATTGCCGGGCGCGCGTCCTGCGCAAGTTCCTTCTTGGCCACGTTGATGCAGTCGTCGTAGCCCTTGGGGTATTCCTTCGCGGGTTCCACATGCAAGAGCGTGCCGCCCGTTTTCTTGGCAATCATCTCGGCAATGATTTCGGTGTTGCCCTTCTTGATGTCGCCCACGCCGTAGTTTTCGCCCGTGCGGGAATAGTACGCGACCAGAATTTTCTTGTCAGCAGCCATAGTGACTCCCATGAGAAATGTTAAAAGGATGAGGATAATTTTTTTCATTCGAGCCCTCCGCTCCTAAGTTGTCATCCCCGCCTCCGAGCGGGAACTTCCTATAATATACATCAAGAGCCACCCAATAGCAAATACTTATTTATCATAGACTTCTATGCCTATAAAGCATAGACAAAATTATATTCCGGTTTGAGCGAAACCATCAATCCCATCCTTGACACATCAGATTAATTTACTAGCTTTCAAGAAAGCAACTTAAAAGCCTTTAACCCGCAGGAGTCAACTCATGGATTTTATAGAATACACCAGAAAATGGTTCGAGGGCGAAATCTTTGAAGATTACGCTATGGTGGGCGCAGGCGTCGTCATGCTCGTCCTGACTTTCGCGGTATGGCGCTTCGGCGCATCAGATTCGGCACGAGCAATTTGGATTCCGATGCTTCTAGTCGCTCTTTTGCATGCCGCTGGCGGCGCAAGCCTTGCCATAAACAACCATCATCGCCTAGCGCAGTTCGAGAAACAATACCAGGAACAACCTGTCGAGCAATTTGTTCAAAGCGAGAAAGCCCGAGTCGATGGGTTCATGGGTATTTACCCGATGACGATTGTTGTAGCGGCAATTCTGTTTGTTGCCGGAACATGCATGTTCGCATTCTGCCCTGCACTTTGGCTTCGCGGCACTGCGCTTGTGCTCATCTATCTGGCCTTATCCGGCTTGGTGATAGACTATTTCTCCAAGGATCGAGCGCTCGTCTATTTGCAAGAAATCAACAAGTTCATCGGGGCGTAAATTTTAACAAGCTCATTAAATACAAGCCAAGAAAAAAAAAGCAACTTATGCGACGCAAAGACCGCGAAATCAAAGAGTTTGACGAAATCATAGATGTTCTCAGCCGGTGCAAAGTTCTGCATTTGGCTTTTAATCAGCAACGGCAATCCTTACGCCGTGCCGGTCAATTTCGGCTTTATCGTTCGCGAAAGCGATGGACAAAAGAAACTCTCCATCTACATCCACGGAGCGGGCGAAGGCAAGAAACTCGACGCCATCAAGGCGAACCCGCAAGTGAGTTTCTGCGCCGAAACATCTGTCGAAACAAGCGGCCCTGAAAACGCTTCAGAAGACGCCTGCAAATGGACATGCTTCTACGAAAGCATCATCGGATTTGGAACGGCTTCGCTAGTCGAAGATTCTAAGGAACGCACCGCAGGGCTTGACAGCATTATGCTCCACAACGGCTACAAAATACCGCACGGCATCAAGACCATCGCCTACAGCGCCATGGCGCTCTCCCACACCGCCGTCATCAAAATCGAAATTGACGAAATCACCGGAAAGCGGCATTTGAAATGACATAAGCGTTTTTATCACAGCAAAACATTGTTTAAAACATAAAAACATATTGACAAATCTAAATATGTTTATATATTTTATATCGACATTTTTCAATATGAGAATATTATGAAGCAAACAAGCGAAGAAATTTCAACGATATTCAAAGGACTTTGCGACGAGAACAGGGTCCAAATACTCAAGCTATTGCGCAAAAAAGAACTTTGCGCTTGCCACCTTCTCGAAAAAATGCAACTCAGCCAACCTACGCTGTCTCATCACATGAAAATACTCTGCGACAGCGGTCTTGTGGTCGGCAGAAAAGAGGGAAAGTGGATGCATTACTCTATTTCGAAAGACGGCGCACAAGCAGCCATAAAGTGCATATTCGATTTAACAGCAACAGGAGAATACAACAATGGATAATATTTCAAAAGCAGTTGAACTTTTCGAACGCAGATTCGTGTGCTCGCAGGCAGTGCTTGCAGCATTTGCAGAGCAATTCGGCATTACAGAAAAGCAGGCTTTGCAGATTGGCGCATGTTTCGGCGGAGGAATGAGCAAGGGCGAAGTCTGCGGAGCATGTACGGGCGCGCTCATGGTGCTCGGATTAAAATACGGGCAGTTCGACGAAAACGATATTGACAGCCGCACAAGAGGCCACGAAATAGCAGTCCTGTTCCTTGAAGAGTTTAAAAAACGCAAGGGTTCATATATCTGTCGCGATTTACTTGGCTGCGATTTAGGGAACGAAGAAGGAAAAAAATTTGCAAGAGCAAATGGCCTGTTCGGGAAAATATGCCCAAATATGGTAAGAGCAGCGGCAGAGATCGTTTCCGAAATACTAGAAAATGACGATTAAGCATGTGGGATTTTGTACAAAACCAGATTTTGGGCATGAAATGGCTGAACGACCTTATCGGCTCGTTACTTAACGCCTGCGGCCTCGACACCGAAGGAAAACTCGGCGGCAGCCTGCAATTTTTTGTCTATGACATGATAAAGATTATGCTGCTGCTCGGCATCCTTATTTTTGCGATATCCTACATCCAAAGTTATTTTCCGCCGGAACGGACAAAAAAGATTCTCGGAAAATTTCACGGGATTGCCGCAAATTGCATTGCAGCCCTACTCGGCACGGTAACACCGTTCTGTTCATGCTCCTCAATACCGCTATTTATGGGCTTCACAACCGCAGGATTACCTCTCGGCGTTACATTTTCGTTCCTCATTTCATCGCCAATGGTAGATTTAGGCTCTCTCGTATTGCTCATGAGCATTTTTGGCTGGAAGGTTGCCGTAATCTATGTGATAGTCGGTCTTGTAATTGCTGTCGTAGGCGGCTCGATTATCGAAAAAATGCACCTTGAAAATCAGGTTGAAGACTTTATCCGAAACGGAAAAAGCATAGACCTTCCACTGGACAAACTCACCCAAAAAGACCGTCTAAAATACGCTCTGGAACAAGTTACGACTACCGCACGGAAGGTATTCCCCTATATTATTATCGGTGTCGGAATTGGAGCATTCATCCATAACTGGATTCCCGAAGAATGGGTCGTAAGTTCGCTCGGTTCAGGAAATCCATTCGGAGTCATAATTGCGACTGTTTGCGGAGTCCCGATGTACGCCGACATTTTCGGATGCATCCCCATCGCAGAGACGTTACTCGCAAAAGGCGCCAAGCTTGGGGTCGTCCTCGCGTTCATGATGGCCGTCACGACGCTTTCACTCCCTTCAATGATAATGCTGAAAAAGATTGTGAAGGCAAAACTTCTTGGAGTCTTTATCGCAATTTGCACAATCGGAATCATTGTCGTTGGGTACTTTTTCAACATCATACAACATTACATTATATAGGAGCAAGAATGATTTATTCTGGATGCATCAAAGTTCTTGGTTCCGGCTGCAAGTCCTGCCATCAACTTTTCGATAACGCGACAAGTGCGGCTGAAGGTAAAAACT
Source organism: uncultured Fibrobacter sp. (assembly GCF_947166265.1). Taxonomy (NCBI): domain Bacteria; kingdom Pseudomonadati; phylum Fibrobacterota; class Fibrobacteria; order Fibrobacterales; family Fibrobacteraceae; genus Fibrobacter; species uncultured Fibrobacter sp. The sequence goes on from NZ_CAMVDO010000051.1 coordinate 3,912, forward strand.
ACGCCGTCGAATACGTTACCGATTTTCAGAAAATCATGGGCTACGGAGTAATGTCGTTGCCCGCGCTCGTGATTAACGAGAAAGTCGTGTCGCAAGGGAAAATTTTAAAACCCGCAGAAATCAGCGCATTACTTGAGGGGAAATAAAGCCAGAATAGGCCAAGTCTTATCCGTTTTCATCTCCCTTCCTTCGGCATTGCATCCCAAAAAGAGCGCAGTTCGTCAATAATCAGGTCGTAGTCGCGTTGCGTGAACGTTCCTTCGCCGTTCATCATGATGGTGTAATCAATTCCCTTGAAGGATTTTCCAACTCCCGTGTCGCGAAACCCATTCCGCAAATAGAACGCATGGCGACGCTTGCGCTGCTCGGAATTTTCGCAGACTTGTTCCGGCGATTCCATGTCGAGAATGTTGGATTTTCCCTTGTACTCTTCTATCAACTGCGTGAGAATGCGCTGGCCGATTCCCTGCCCACGTAATTCTTCGGGCACCGCAAAATACCAGAACCAGTTGAACTCTTTGCGCGGATAGACAATCGTCAGCCCGACAAGTATTTCTTCCTCGTAGTAAACGGTAAAATCCAGCGACATCGTTTTCATGAGCCGCATCAAGTCTGCCCACGGAATCTGTTCCTCTTTCGGGAACGCCGTCTCGTAAAGACGACGAACATCTTCGTTCGCTGCGGCAGAATTAAGTTGTACAGACCTCATAGCGACTTATTTCACCCATTTGTCCACTTCTTTCTGGGCCTTTTCGCGTTCATTCTGCGCGACATGCCCGTAAATGGCGAGGCCGGGAGTCACGTTCGCCCCTGTCACCTTCTTGAGGCGCTGCACCCCCGAGAGGCCGCTGCCTTCGTGAGTCACGAACGGGTGAATTGTCTTGCCCTTCAGGTTATACTTCTCGAAGAAAGTGAACATGGGCATGGGCATCTCGCCCCACCACACCGGGTAACCGACGTAAATTTCGTCGAATTCTTCGGGGTTCACGTTCACCGGCTTGATTGCCGGGCGCGCGTCCTGCGCAAGTTCCTTCTTGGCCACGTTGATGCAGTCGTCGTAGCCCTTGGGGTATTCCTTCGCGGGTTCCACATGCAAGAGCGTGCCGCCCGTTTTCTTGGCAATCATCTCGGCAATGATTTCGGTGTTGCCCTTCTTGATGTCGCCCACGCCGTAGTTTTCATCGGCGCGGGAATAGTAAACGACGAGGATTTTCTTTTCTGCTGCCATAGAGACTCCTAGAAGAAGTGATAAAAGAATCAAGGTGATTTTTTTCATGGGATCCGCCTTTTTTTCTTGAACCGGTTGCCTATAATATAAATAAATTCAGGACGGCTGCGTAATGCGTAATTTTTATGCTCACTATGCGTGTAGCGTATAGTGAGCAAACGTTCGGCGACAATGAAGGCCTTTAGTCACCGGGATTCCAGTCCTTGAAATGCTGGATTTCGGCGAGAGTCGAGGTAAAGAAGCGCTTTTCCTTGTCGAGGCCGCGAATCTTTTTCATGTCGTCTTCGGAAAGCTTGAAGTTATACACCTCGATGTTTTCCTTGATGTAATCCGGGTTGCGGGTCATGGCCCACACCCATTCCAAAACGACGCGACTCCACACCAAGCAAGTCTGCATCCAGAATATCGTACGGGCATTCAACAACACCACGCTTGTGCTATACCGCCAGTGGGTGCAAGACGGCCGCAAAATCCCGCTTAAACAAATGATTGACCTCGCCGCAACCCTCATGGAAGGCGGCATCAAGGCTTTCGCGAACAGAGAGTAAAAAGCTGGGCGTTCCGCAGTCAAGGGCCAGGTCGGTACGACAGCTCTTAAATTACACTGAAATCAATGAACTTGTAAAAGCCCGCGTTTTTCGCTGCTTCAAATTCACCTTTGTCAAAAGACTTGTTTGCTAGACCTTCTCTAATGATTTTGATAAAGGTTTCCTTTAGCGGATCAAGATCGTTCTTTATAGTGTTGTAAACAACAAACGAGTCGAGCCCAGCATAATCGTGAACAATCCTGTTGCGCATACCGCGAATTGCCTGAATGTTTTCGCTTGCGATTCCCGCTTTGGCAGCGTTCGAGAGTTTGTTGATGGATTCGCCTATGTTTGCAAGCAAAGTCAAACATGCGTTGAATACCATCTGGTCTTCTTTCTCAAGAAGTTCTTCAGTGGAATGAATATCCCGTGTATATTTTTGAATTTTCAACAGGGATTCGAGCATTCCCAATAAGTGGAAAAGGTCGTTCCTGGGGTCATTCGACACGGATGGACTCCTTGCTTGCTCGATACAGGATAATGGGGTTTGCGAACTTCTCTATGACGACATCCACGGACTTGCCTGTTTTTTCGGAAAGTTCCTTTCGCAAGGACAACAGGTCATTGTAGTCCTGGAAATCACGGACTAGTAGGTCAATGTCGTTGGGAGTTGCTGTTCGAACAGACGAACCGAAAACAAAGACATCCTTCAGGCGATACTTCGCAAGAAGTTTGTTTTCACGGAATATCCGTAATATGTTTTCGGCGAACACCATAATTTACCCTTATTACATTTCCAATATACATTTTTCTGTCCGTTTGTGCAACAAGACTAGTGTGACTTAGGACTGATTTCAGTAATGTTTGCGAATCTACAGAGAAAATATTACCACAGTAACCAATGTCTTATGGGCATTTCCCCGGCCTGGTCCCTAAGCCAACGAAGGAGAGCGAGGGGGAGGCTTTCCCCACCTATGCCTTCAAAGCATATCTTTTATGCGAAATAAGTATTTGGGTTTGTTGCGGGATTTGGTTATTTTTAGGGCATGAGGTGGTTCAGTTTCTTGTTCGTTTTCCTGTTCATGGCGTGTTCGAGCGATGCGGCGTCGCAGGCTATGCCGAAAGTTTCGAACAAAGGAGATTCAATCGTGCAGAATAGCAAAGGGGCGGCCCCAACGGTCAAGTTGAATTCGGGTTTCGATATGCCGGTTCTCGGGCTTGGCACTTGGACTTTGCGCGGCAAGGTGGCAGAAGACGCAGTCTATGTCGCCATCAAGAACGGGTATCGATTGATTGATACGGCGAAATACTACGACAACGAAGAAGCCGTGGGTAGGGGAATCCGCCGGGCGATTGACGACGGGCTTGTGAAGCGCGAAGATTTGTTCGTGACGTCGAAACTTGTGCCGTGGAGCAGTTCCCTGGACGAAGACATCGACGACTCTCTTGAAAAGCTGGGGCTCGAATATATCGACTTGATGCTGTTGCACCAGCACGGGAGCGACGCCGAGGACAAGGCGGTTTACAAGGCTATGGAACGTGCTGTGAAGGCGAAGAAGGTCCGTTCCATCGGCATTTCGAACTACTACACCGAAAATACGGCGAAGCGCTTTTTTGCCGATTTCGAAATAAAGCCTGCCGTGGTGCAAAACGAGAACCATGTGTTTTACCAGAACACGGAATTCAAGGATTACGCAAAACGCTACGGCGCCGTGGTGGAATCTTATTACCCGCTGGGCGGGCGCGGCCACACCGAAGACGTCTTGGGGAACAAGGTTGTCGCAAAGATAGCGAAGGCTCACGGGAAATCGGCCGCACAGGTGGTGTTGCGCTGGCATGTGCAATCGGGCTACATTGCCATTCCGGGCTCCAAGAACCCTGACCACATCGCAGAAAACATATCGATTTTCGATTTCGAGTTGACAGACGACGAAATGAAGCAAATCGCCGCCCTCGATACGGGACACCGCTACGAGAACTGGTGAAAATCGCCAAAATTTTAGTCAAACTGGATAAAAAAGTACATTTTTTATCCAATACAGTGTATTTATTGAATAAAAAAACGTTTTGGGGCTAAATTTTTGTATATTATCCCCTAAAAGGCACTGGCTGCGGATTTCCGCCAGCAAGCCACGTTCGACTAGAAAAGTCGGCTATTTGGTATATCCCCAATGGAAATTGGGCTTTTAATATATCCAAAGGCCGGCTTTTTTTATGGAGTAAAAATGAGCCAAAAGGATAAAATTGAGATTCCCGACCAAGTCGGGAACGAAAGATGAAAAAAGTAATGTGCAAATTTTGCACAATACTCTCTCAAAGTTCAAACCAACCACAATTTACTCATTAGATGTCATCATTTCTGTCGGATATAGAGTAAAATCTCTAAGAGGTACTCAATTCCGCCGCTGGGCCAATCAAGTCCTGAAAGACTACATACTCAAGGGCTATGCCGTAAACCAACGTAAAATTGCGACTGATTTGCAAATTGCAGACCGCTTGCACGAACAGCGGCAACTCATTGAGGACCAAGGCGCTAAACTCACAAATGTTGATACGCGACTCTCCGCCGTCGAGCAGCATATTGACTTCTTTGTGAAAGCTTCACAAGCTCCCTCAGGAGGCATTCTTGCGACTGGAACGCGATTTGACGGTTTCGTGCTGATTTCTGATCTTGTGAAGAGGGCAAAAAAGTCCGTGGTATTTATTGACCCATATGCCACCATCGAGGTGCTGAAATTTGCTGCCATGCGAGCAAAAGGCGTTTCGGCAAAAATCTACTCCTCACGAATTACACCTGAATTCAAGGCTGCGGCAGACTTGCACAAAAAACAATATCCTGAACTAGAATTGAAGACCATGCGCACGATTCACGACCGTTTTCTTCTGGTCGACGACACTGTATATCACTTTGGAGCTTCGTTTATAAAATACGAAGGCCAAGAGCAGCGGCAATGCTTGCATTGACATTGCCGAGGCCAAGTATTTTGGCTCGAAGAGCAACGATATGGGTAACGAAATGACTGCTTTCAGCGTGCTAGATTTCGTGACACCCGCCGAAGTCATTGTGAAAGTGGAGCAAAATACAAAAGGAAAATAGTGCATTTTAATTCAAAACCTCCACCACTATTCACTTGACGCATAGCAGAATTATTATATTCTCCCCCAAAAGGGGCTTTTTATGTTTGTCGAGACTTACATCTTGCGATTGCTGGCCGGGTTCCTGGAATACGGGACGCTTTCTGCCGTTGCGGACAAGCTCTACACTTCGCAGCCGGCGGTGAGCCGCGCGTTCAAGAAGCTGGAAGACGAAATCGGCGCTCCGCTCTTCGAGCGCAAAAAGAACCGCATCGAGCTGAACGAGAAGGGACGCACGGTCGCCGAATACGCGAAGCGCATCATGGACTTGCAAAGCGAGATGATGGAAAAGGTGAGCCCGCAGGGAGCGAGCACGCGCACGTTCTCTATCGCGTCGGTGGCCATTCTCCCCGCCATGCGGATGGTGCAGGAACTGCAGGAGAAATACCCCGGTGCGCAAGTCACTTACGAGATTATCGACAACGAGGCGGGCGTGCTGAAGGCGCTGAACGAGGGCACGGCGGATATCGGCATCACGCTCAAGGCCCCACGCGCAAAGAAATACCGCGCCGAAAAATACATGCAGGAGCGGCTCTCGATTGCGCTCCCCAAAAAGCACCCGCTGGCCAAGCGCAAGTCCATCCGGCTCCGTGAACTCAAGGGCGAGACCATCATCCAGCGCAGCAACGTGGGCTTCTGGGAGCAGGTCAAGCGCAAGAAGATTCCCGATGTCACCTTCATCAAGCACGACAGCACGAAGGGCATTTCAAAGCTCATCGAGCAGTCTTCGCTGTTGACGTTCGTTTCGGACCACCAGTTCGATTACGAAATCCCCAAGGACCGCAAGATTGTGCCGCTCGCCGACCGCGAAATGAACGTGGAATTTTTCAAGGTGAAGTTAATGAAATAGCGCGCGGGCATTGCATTGTCGCGACTTATTTCCTGATGAACTTTTCGTCGGTCTTGGGCATGGTGTTGTCGGGCGTGTAGCGTTCGACAGTCATTTTCAAGTCGTACTTGTCGCGGAGTTTCGCAATCGTCTTCATCATGGGCGAAGCGTGGTGCACGTCGATGGCCGCCTGGCTTTCCCACGCGTCAATCAGCAAGATGGTCTCGGGATCGTCCAGCGACTGGAAATATTCGTAGCGGATGTTGCCATTCTCGGCACGGATTTTCGCCACCGTCCCGCTAGAAACCATCTCTTCGGCGAACTTCTTTGCCGCCCCGTTCTTACCCGTATAGCGCAGGTTTACCGTAATGTTGCTCATGGCACTCTCCGCAAACACGCTCGCAGCGAGCGCAAGGATTGAAAATAGCGTTAAAAACTTGAGTTTCACTTTGCCACTCCGAAATGCTTTGCATATAATATAAATTTTTTCGGAGCATGCACAAAATGCTTAATTTTCATGCTCAGTATGCGTGTGACGCATAGTGAAAGCAAATGCTTTTATGGTTTGCTGTCGGAAAAATCTTCTTCAGATAAAGCAATAGCCAATCCGGTTGAATATGGCATTCCCAGACGCCTTTGAAATTTCCCGTCAATTCATGGTTACGATGCTTTGCCTCAAGCGGTTGATCAAGTCGCAATTTTTCAATGACATTTTCTAGAAGCGAAATGTCCAACCCCCGCTTCCGAGCAAGTTTCACTCCCGCCTTAAAACGAGATGTCTTAATAAGCTCATAGACCATTACTTGCAATCCTCAAGGAGTTCCTTGGCAGAAGAATACCTTTTTGTCCTGGGGTTCCTAGCAAGGCCTTTCGCCTCTTCAATAGCGGCCAACGTCGAATCCGAGAACTCGCGTTGAGGCGGAACGATATCGAAAGGGATGCAGCGCTGATTAATCGCCTGCTTCAAGAAAAGTCTAATAGCCGTAGTGATATCCAGTCCGAGTGATTCAAATAAATCTTCCGCCTGGTCCTTGGTGGCTTTGTCGATTCTTGTCTGCAAAACTGCATTTGCCATATGAATTACCTCGTTTTTGTACAAATTTAATTCATTTTCAATGCAAATGCAATACATTTGACCGTTAATTTGCGAATTTGGGACCGATTTAGGCCATTTATCTTCACACATCTTTCCTCCCTCCGCCTACATGCATAAAAAAGGCGGGGCTTTGCTTGTTTTACACCGTGCGAGAAAATGATTTTCTACACACTTGTGCACTAAATATAAATTACTAGATGGCGGTTGTCAAGAGGTTTATGCATTTTTTGAAGGGGAATGTTTTTGCCTAGGGGCAAGCCCCCTCCCCCTTTCATCGTTACACAAGGTTGTGTACCAGGCGTTTGACTTATATCCTCACGCTGAGCACGGCGCCTTTGGTGTCGCTGTAGAATAGCGGGGCGATGGTGACCTTGGGCGGGGTCTGCTTTTCGCCGACTTTTTCCTTGTAGAACACGCTGCCGATGTACCAGCCGATGGAGGCTCCCATCAAGGTGCCCGCGACGGCGTCGGAGAACCAGTGGGCCTCCCCTTTTGCGCCGAGCACCATGCTTGTCGCGATGTAGCCCGCATACAGGGCGCAGCCCGCCACGACGAGAGGCTTGTCGCGGTTGTAGCTTGCGATGCTCATGGCCATGGCCGCGTTGGTCATGGAATGCCCCGAGGGCCAGCCGTAAAATACTCCGCGCCTAAAAAATCCCCACTTGAAATCGCGGGAACGCTCGCCGCTGTTGAGTTCCGCGTCAGGGTGCTCGCGAGCCGAAATCGCCTTGAGGATGTTGTTGTAGAGGAACGCCACGGCGGTAGCCTGCACGGCGACGGCACCGGTGTTGTTCAGCGCGCGGTTGTCGCTGATAAAGTACATGTAGCCCGGAACAAGGATCGGGAAGAACGTTCCCATCATCATGCCGGGAGTGAATGCGATGCCGTAAACAAGTTGATCCTGACGCGCTGCAAAACGGGCCACCATCAGGTCGTTGTTTTCCATCGAGAACTTGTACGTAAGCGCACCGCCGAGGATGTGGAACCCGAGCGGCCAGCCGAACACACTCAGCAGCATGTTGTGGCCCAAATGATCGAACGGGGAAAGCTTTTGTGCGCTATCGATGGCTGCGGAATCCACGGTTGTTGAATCAATCGAAGGCGTTTCGGCATGAGCATCGGCAACATTTACGCTGTCGGGAAATTCGGCAGAGGGATCCGCGGCGTACGCCACCGTCGTGAACACGAGCGAAAGCAATACCGTCTTGAATGTCGTCAGAACTTTTTTCATCGATTATCTACAAATTCCCAAAATTTAACAGCCTTGTCAAGCCACCCTTCCGCAACCGTACCCGTTCCTAGGCCAAAACCATGGGAAAGACCCTTTTTTCCCGCATTCCTCCCCCTATTCCGACTTTGCAGAGAGAATATACCTGACAACTTCGGGATTGTTATGGTCGATGATTTCGCTATGGCCTATGTCCAGAGCATCAATCTGCTTCATGTCTTCGGCGGTAAGTGAAAAGTCCCAAATGTCAATATTCTGTTCCATGCGTTCCTTATGAACGGATTTCGGAATAATGGAAACCCCGCGCTGGGCATTCCACTTGAGAGCCACCTGGGCGGCGGTCTTGCCGTACTTTTCGCCGATGGCACTCAGGAGCGGGTGCGTGAAAATGCCGTGCTTGCCTTCGGCGAGCGGTGCCCAAGCCTGCGGGACGGTGCCGTAGCCCTTCATGTTTTCGATGGCGGCATACTGCGAAAAGAACGGATGCAATTCGATCTGGTTCACGTGCTCATTCTCAATAGCAGTCTTTATTATCTCTCGAACGATTGGCCAAAGATAGT
>NZ_CAMVDO010000052.1 GCF_947166265.1 uncultured Fibrobacter sp.
GTGCCGCCGAGTTCCACGTCGCTGTTGATGGCGACGGAATCGTAGCCCTGCATCATCGGGTACATGAATTCGTGCAGGCTAATCGGAGTATTGGCGGCATAGCGGTTGTGGAAGTCTTCGCGTTCGAGCATCTGGGCCACGGTAAACTGACCCATGAGTTCGGTCACCTTGCTGAACGGAAGCTTAGAGAACCATTCGCCGTTATAGTGGATTTCCACCTGGTCGCGGCGAACCACCTTGAAGAACTGTTCCTGGTATTCCTTCGCGTTTTCGAGAACCTGTTCGTGGGAAAGACGCGGACGGGCCTTGTTGCGACCACTCGGGTCACCAATCTGGGCCGTGTAGTCACCCACGATGAGAACGACCGTATGACCCAGGTCCTGGAACTGGCGGAGCTTACGCATCACAACGGTATGACCGAAATGAACATCCGGTGCGGTCGGGTCTACACCCATTTTCACACGGAGAGGAACCCCGGTATCGTAAGACTTCTGGAGTTTCTTTTCGAGTTCATCTTGCGGTACGACATCGATAACACCGCGCATCAAAATTTCAAGCTGTTCTTTTACAGGACGGAATTGCATGTTTTTAATTAAGTGGTTAGTGTTTGGTGATTAGTGGTTAGGGAAATTACAAGTCTAAACCACTAATCACTGAAAGCCCATGTAGAAGGAATGGATAATCATACGGGATAAATATAGAAATTGACGAAAGAACGGGCCAAGGCCCTGCTGACGAGAAACGAGAGAAATGGCTGGTATTCTAAAAGCAAGAGCCTAGAAATAGCAGATTAGAAATCAAGCAGGGGTTTATTTTTGAAATTCCGCGAGGGAAAGACCTACAACCTACTTGGCAAAGGAACCAAGGTCGATACCGAGCTGGTTTATTTTGTATGTAAGAATGCGCGGTGTGGTGGAGAGGCTACGGGCGGCAGCGGCGACTTTTCCCTTGGAACTCTTGAGGGCATCGCAGATGATGTCCTTTTCGTAGGCTTCCACCATTCGCTTCAAGTTGCCGTTCACGGGAGTGCCACTGGTTTCGGCGGTCTGCAGCGTGGTCGGGAAATGGTGCGGGTAGATGACGTCCTCGTCGGCAACGAGTACGGCACGCTCGATTCCGTTTTCAAGTTCACGGACATTTCCGGGCCACGGGTAACTCATGAGCATGTTGATGGTCGTGCGCGCGAGACGGCGGACATTTTTGCCCACGATGCGGCAGTAATGTTCGACAAAATGGTCCGCCAGAAGCACGATATCCGTCTTGCGGTTACGCAGCGGCGGCACGTAAATCGGGAAAATGTGCAGCTGGTAGTAGAGGTCTTCGCGGAAGGCTCCTTCTTCGACCATTTGCTGCAGGTTCTTGGTGGTGGCCGCAATCACGCGGACGTTCACCTTCTTGGAAATGCGGGCACCAATGCGTTCCACTTCGCCGTTCTGCAACAGGCGCAAAAGTTTCACCTGAAGGTTCGGAGAAAGTTCGCCGACTTCGTCGAGGAAGAGCGTTCCGCCTTCGGCCTGTTCTACGCGGCCGGGAGTTTCGGCAAACACGCCGACAAGCGCACCGCGCACACTGCCGAACAGTTCGCGGTCCAGCACCGATTCCGGCATGGAGGCGCAATGGACGCGGACGAACGGGCCCATGTTGCGGTCGGAACGGTAATGGATGGCTTCGGCCACAAGCCCCTTGCCCGTACCAACTTCGCCCACGATGAGCGCGGGGAGGGGGCTTTTCGACACCTGGTCGATCTGCGCATACACGCGCTGCATTTCGCTGGAACGTCCGATGATGTTGTCAGGCTGGAAACGGTCCTTGAGTTCCAGGGTCAGGCGTTCGTTTTCGGCCTTCAGAAGCTCGTTTTCTTCGCGGGCTTCGCGACGGAGTTTCACCGCCGCCGCAAGCATCTGCGCGATAATTTCTAACAAACGAAGTTTTTCGGGAAGTTCGTCTTCGACGGGATTCTGGACGTCGGCACTGAAGGCGCCGATGACCTGATGCTCCATGATGACAGGTACGCAAAGGAAGGCCTTGTCTTCGGTCTTGCCGCGCCCCGTACGGTCCAAGAAGTCCGGGTCTTTCGCGACAGAGGGGATGATGATCGGCTTACCGGTTTCCACGACGCGGCCGGTAATGCCTTCGCCCACTTTGTAGCGGCCCTTGCGCGCCTGGCGGCTCGAAAGGCCTTCTGCAATTTCGATGGAGATTTCGCCGGTATGGCGGTTGTACAGCGTAAGGGTCGCATGCTCCACGCCCATCGTGGATTCCACCACTTCCAGAATCGGGTGCGCGACGCTTTCGAAATCAAGCGTCTGGTTTAGAATGGAGCTGATCTTGTAGAGCAGCTCCAGTTCAAGGATTTTGGATTGCGAGGTGGGCATGGAAGATCCTTCGACTTTCCCTACCGCGCTTTGCGCTCCAGGGTTCGCTCAGGATGACTCGTTGAGTTACTTAAGAGCTTCCTGGACGAGAGCGGAGGCGCGCTTGGCGTCGAAACGGCCCTTGACCTTCGGGGAAAGTTCCTTCATAATCTTGCCCATGTCTTTCGGGCTAGAAGCACCAGTCGCGGCCTTGATTTCGGCAATGAGGGCCTTGACTTCGTCTTCGGTCATTTCGGCGGGCATGTACTTGCGGTACAGGGCGATGATCGCTTCTTCGGCAGGAACCTTATCCAGGAAACCGCCCTTCGTGAGGATGTCGATAGCTTCCTGCTTCTGCTTCACGCTACGGGCAAGAACGTCGACGCACATTTCGTCGGTGATGGTTTCTTCGATCTGGGCCGGAGTGGCACCGCTCTTCATGGCTTCGTTCTTGATGTCGGAATGGAGGGTACGGAGCGTTCCGAGAGTTTCGGAATCGTGCGCCTTCATGGCGGCCTTGATATCATCCTTAATCTTAGTCAGCAATGCACTGCTCATGTTTTACCCTTGGCGGATTACGCCCCGCTCCTGGCAATAAGGTTTAAATTCTAAAAACACGCAACGAGCCACCGGTCATAGACCGACGACTCATTACAAGAAACAAGGCTAGAAACGATGTCCTAGAAACCCTTGGCGATTCCACCACGGCGAACTGGCACTGCCAGTCGACGATTAGTAGAGACGCTTGCGGTTCTGGTCAGCGATTTCTTTCAGGCGCTTGCGACGGGCAGCCGTTTCGATGCGCTTCTTTTCTTCAGAAGGCTTTTCGAAGCGCTGACGCTTCTTGACATCGGAAATGATGCCGTTCTTTTCGCAAGACTTGGTGAAACGCTTGAGAGCGCGTTCGAAAGGTTCGTTGGACTTAACAATTACGCCGATCACGATTATCCTTTGGTTAAATTAGAAATTCGTTTTTGGATAGCCAAATATATCTAATTGTACGAATTTCGTCAAGGGTATAAAAAAACGGTCATTTTTAAACAATTTTTTCGGCATTTTTTTAACCATAACTTGCGGATTATCAAAGACTTATGTATATTTCTGTACAGAAAAGACCCGTTCGTCTTGTTTTTACGAAAAAATGGAGAATTGGATGAAAAAACTCATTTTACCCCTCGCAGCCATCGCTCTCGCAAGTTCTGCGCTTGTCGCCTGCAATGACGAAGAACAGCTTGTCCCGAAGATGGAACCGGCAAAGCCTGCCGTTCAGGCACCAGCACCCAAGCAGGAAGAACAGCCCAAGGCCGAGGAGCCCGAACTCGTTCCGATCCAATCTCTTTCTGGAAACAGCGATTCCAAGGACGCAGCTCCCGAAGCTGCAGCCAAGAACGACTCCCCCGCACCGGCAGGCAACGTCCAGCCGCTTGAAAAGGGTGATTTCGTTGTCCAGGTCAGCATCCAGTCTTCCAAGAAGGCCGCAGACGGCATCGTGAAGAAACTCGCCGAAAACAACGTGAAGGCCTACATCGCCGAAGTCGAAAACCCCGGCGAACTCGAAGGCACCTACTACCGTATCCGTGTCGGCTACTTCGAAACGAATGCCAGCGCCCAGGAATACGGCAAGCAGGTTCTTTCTCCGCTGAACTACGCCTGGTGGGTAGACATGAGCAAGAACGACGACGTGGGTAACCCCGGCGGCGAATCCGATTCCTACTCCAACAACTCCTATTCCAATTCTAATTCCTATTCTACTCCGGCACCGGCGCCGGAACCCGAACCTGAGCCCGCACCGGAACCTGAACCGGCTCCCGCCCCAGCACCTGCACCGGAACCCGAGCCTGCTCCTGCTCCGGAGCCTGAACCGGCTCCTGCGCCCGCACCAGAGCCCGAACCGGCACCCGCTCCAGCACCCGCACCGGAGCCCGAACCGGCACCTGCTCCAGCACCTGCACCGGAACCCGCTCCCGCAGCCCCGGCTCCAGCAGACAACTTCGACGACTGGGAATAAGTTCTTTTCAATACACAAGGAATCTCTGCGCGAACACGCAGAGATTTTTTTATTTTTGAAATTAGTTTGTAGGAGAACAAAGCATGAAAGGTATTTCACAGCTTCTTTTTTCGTTATTCTGTTTTCTTTTAATCTGTTCATGTAGCGAATCGTCGACAACTCCGGACGGCATTCCAAGCAAAGTATCTAACCTCGCCGAGTTACGGCACCAGCCCTGCAACGAAGAATACAGGGATTCCGTCATTGACGTTATCGACGGGGACATTTCCTTTATATGCGATGGCAGTAGATGGATGATGAACCCACAGAGTTCATCTGGCAACGACACCGACTACTCTAGCAGCGAAGAAGTTTTTTCGTCCAGCAGCGAGCGAAACTTTTTCAGCGAGGAAAACTACAGCAGCGCGAAAGAATACAGTTCCAGTCGCGAAATATCAAGTAGCGAAACCGCGACAAGTTCCGCGGCCTATTCCTCCAGCAGCTTAGATTCTTACGAAAGTTCGTCGAGCGACATTTTCGAAGTCTCGTCTTCGAACCAGGAATCGTCCAGCTCGGTTTCGGCATACGTCATTTTCCCTGACACCACCAACAGTTCATCGTCTTTTGAAAGCCACCTTATCGTATGGAAGGGCAAGGACTACGGAAGTGAATTCAACGAAGAGACCGGAATATTGACGGACCTTCGGGACAACAAAAAGTACAAGACCATCACCATCGATAGCCACACCTGGACAATCGACAACCTTGCCTTTACGGATTCCACCATCATGCCTTATCTCGAGAAGCGTGTCAGATGCAGCGAAGAGGAAGGATGCACGTACACCTGGGGCGCCGCAATGGATTCCGTCTATACCGGCTGCGGCATAGACAACGTGTGCATGGACCGTCCAAGACAAGGCATCTGTCCTTCCGGATGGCACATTCCCACGAGAAAAGACTGGTCGCAGCTTTTTTACGCCGTCCACCCGGATAAAGACTCAATATTTCACCAGCTATTAGCCAAGTACCATTTCTGGGGAGATTTGCCAGAAAACACCGAAAAGGCAGATCTATATTTCTGGACTTCCCATAGCACTTGTGCACTCGAAGCAGACGTCATATTCTGTCGCATTGGCCGCTACGATTACGACCTGTATAATGACGTTCCGAAGTCACGTTTTATGCCAGTCCGTTGTGTCAAGGATTAAAGAGGGAAATATGAAGAAACAATTTGCGTATACAACTCTCCTCGGATTATTCCTAGCCGCCTGCTCCTCGGACGATAGCTTTTACGGCTCGACAACTCCCGTAGTCCTTTCTAGCGTACAAGACCTCGACCTCTTCACCTGCAACGATTATACCTTGGGTACCGAGGTGTATGTCGAAGAAACGGATTCGTACTACACCTGCAAAACATCAAAGTTCAACAAGGCGGAATGGGAATTTTCATCCAATCCAAAATATTCTTCGGCAAAGACGAATTCCTCGGCGAGAACAAACTCTTCGGCCAATACAAAGTATTCTTTCGATGAAGATTTTAGCTCATCGAGTCATTCGCGTATATCTTCTAGCGATTCCTTTTCAGAGGAACGCTCCAGTTCTTCGTACTCAACATATCAAGAATCAAGTTCATCAAAGGCTGCACCCGTCACCTACGAACGCGTCAATCCCAAGGATATCCGCTACGGGCTGATGACCGACCCCCGCGACGGCCAAATCTACAAGACTGTCACCATCGGCACACAGACCTGGATGGCGCAGAACCTGAACTACGCCGTCGAAAATAAAATTCGGGGAACGGATATCATCCAGAAGAACAACTGGTGTGCAGGCGTCGCCCTGCCCGAAAGCAAATACGGGGATTGCGAAAAATACGGAAGACTCTACACCTGGGCCGCCGCAAACGACTCCGTCGGGAACGCTCGATTCAGCGAAGGACCTTGCGACAGTTGGTACAAAGACTGCCCCACACAGGGAATTTGCCCCGACGGTTGGCATATTCCTAGCACATGGGACTGGAGCATTCTGGTATACGTATCGACAGACAGTTCCGTCGATCACTCTAGCCTCTCTTCTTCAATCCACTCCAACAAGTCTGCACCCGAGCACTTGCTAAGCAATCATGACTTATGGTATACCGTATCGGGCGGCATTTTCAACGTCTATGAAGATTTCGGGTTCAACGTACAACCCACAGGATTATTTCGATACGGAGCACCCGATTCCTCTATAGCCAGTTTCTGGTCAAATGCCAATGACGATGACATTATCAGTTTCGAAAGAGACGAAGTGTGGAGTTTCAATTCGTTCAATGCATGGAGAAGGCAGCGAGCCTTTGCGGCGGCCATCCGCTGTATCAAGGATACCATCGAAACCGATTCCGAGAACTTATCGACTACCGAATTAACGCCACCCGACTTTCCCGTTAGCCTAGGGCCAACCTATTCTGACCCACCGGCACCAGAACCTGCAAGCACATACCTCAACCCCGACATCGAATACGGAGAAATGGTTGACAACCGAGACAAGCAGGTCTACAAGACTGTCGTTATTAACAACCAGACATGGATGGCACAGAACTTGAACTACGAAATTGCCCCCGGACTACAAAGCTGGTGCGGAGGCGGTTCCGATTTGCACGAAGGCAATTGCGATACCTACGGAAGACTTTATACCTGGGCCGCCGCAAACGGGAAAACCGAAGCGGAATGCGGACATGGGCGCTCTTGCAAAACAACGGAACGGCAAGGAATCTGCCCCGACGGTTGGTATCTACCGACGCTCGGACAATACGACACGCTCGCGCATTTCCTGAGCGACAGCGAAATAGTTCCGAACGGAACGCTCCTCAAGGCAAATTCCGACCTCTGGGAAATGGAAGGAAAGGGAATCGACAAGGTCGGCTTTTCCGCACTGCCTGCGGGGTATCGCAAATATCGATTTGAAGCGACGAACAGGACGGCCTATTTCTGGACATCCGGGCAAGAAAGCGAATTTTCCGGCAGGGCCATCGCATTGCGTGGGCAGTACGACGTGATGGATACTACTCAATGGGAGGATAAGGAATTGGGATTTTCAGTCCGTTGCATCAAGTACTAAAAATCTATATTTGGCAATATGCCTACAAAAAAGCCCAAAGTATTTGTTGTCCATTTAGGTTGCGCCAAGAACCAGGTCGATGCCGAAAACCTGGTAGGCGAAATGCTCCATGCAGGCTTTACGACCTGCGACACCGCTGGGAAGGCAGACTACATCCTGGTGAACACCTGCGGATTTATCGAAGCCGCCAAGGAAGAATCCATCAACGCGATTTTTGCACAAATTAACGGCAAGAAGCCGAAACAGAAACTGATTGTTTCGGGTTGCCTTTCGGGCCGCTACGGCGAGGAACTGGTGAAGGAACTCCCCGAAGTCGATTACTGGGTGGGTACCTACAAGCCGGGCGAACTTTTAAAGAAGATGGGCATTGTGGCCCCCGCCACCTGCGACGCTGAAAACCTGCCGCGTATGAACCTCGGCGGATTCAAGCATCACGCTTACTTAAAGATTGCCGAGGGTTGCAACCGTCGCTGCGCCTACTGCGCCATTCCCCTTATCCGCGGGAAACAGGTATCCCGCAGCATCGAGGACATCGTTGCCGAAGCGAAGGAACTCGAGGCACAGGGCGTCAAAGAAATTACGCTTATCGCACAGGACACGACTTACTTTGGACGCGAAAAGGGCAAGAAGGGCGGCACGCTCGCTGAACTTTTACGCGCCATTCTTGACAACACGAACATTCCGTGGATACGTACACTTTACTGGTACCCGATGTTCGTGGACGACGAGCTCTTAGACCTGATGGCAAGTGAACCGAGACTCGTGAAGTACGTGGACATGCCGATTCAGCATGCAAGCGACAACGTACTCAAGAACATGAAGCGCAACTACCGCATGAAGGAACTCGTCGAGATTCTGCACAAGATTCGTAAGCGTATTCCGGGAGTCACGCTCCGCACCACGGTACTTGTCGGATTCCCCGGCGAAACGCATGAAGACTTTGAAGAGCTGATGGAACTCCTGCAAGATGTACAGTTCGACCATCTGGGCGGATTCGTGTTCAGCCCCGAAGAAGGCACGCCCGTGATGGAAATGGACCTCCCCGCCGTGGACGAAAGCGAAGCCCGCGCAAGGCTCGACGCCGTGACCGACCTGCAAGAAGAACTGGACGCAGAACGCGCCGAGGCGATGATCGGAAAGACGGTCCGCATTATCATCGACCAGGTTGCCGAAGAAAGCGAATACCATTTCTACGGTCGCACCGAAGGGAACTCCATGGAAAACGATGACATCGTGAAGGTGCTGGAAGGCGACGCTGACGTGGGTGAATTCCGCGATGCGCTAGTGGTTGACGCCGAGCCGCACGAACTGATTGTGAAGCTGATTTAATTTACTATCTTTGAATCGCTCGCCCTTGTAGCTCAGTTGGATAGAGTGTCAGCCTCCGAAGTTGAAGGTCATGCGTTCGAATCGCATCAAGGGTATAAAGCAAAAGCACCCCAATTGGGGTGTTTTTGTTTTATAGTTTTAATTCCGATGAGAACGGAACGTTCGACTGCCCGCAAGGCGAGAGTCGCAGCCGAGCTTGCTCGGCTATGACCGAGCCAAAGGGCAGGCCCTCAAACCGAAGGTTTGGGGGCAATCGCATCAAGGGTATAAAAACGAAGTTATCCCATTAGGGGGAACTTCGTTTTTTTATTTCTTTATTTCGATGAGAACGGTACGTTCGACTGCCCGCAAGGCGAGAGTCGCAGCCGAGCTTGCTCGGCTATGACCGAGCCAAAGGGCAGGCCCTCAAACCGAAGGTTTGGGGGCAATCGCATCAAGGGTATAAAAAAGGTCGGCATAGCCGACCTTTTCTTTCTTCTATTCAAATCGTTTTAGCGACCGGCAATGCCAGAACGTTCCCTGGCCTTTTCACGTTCGCGGCGACGCTTTTCAGTGTCATCCGGGAACAGTTCCGGAAGAGCGTAACCAATCGCAATGCCAAAGACAATGCCGGTCTTGCTCATGCCATCTTTTTCAACGACCTTGGAAACCCATTCCTTAGTCGGCCAAACTCTTTCGCCTGTACCAGAACCGTCATCATAGTCTTTCTTGCGGAAGCTCGGGTTATCCGTATCCTGGTCGCCCGTGTTCGGAACATTGGCAAGCTTCGGCGCATAGTACATACCGATAGAGAACTGCAAGTAGTACCATTCGTTCGTCAAGTACGTAATAAGGAGGTCAAACTGGTAACCGTTCACCTTGATGAGAGGACGAACGTTGTCCACGGGAATAATGTCGTGGTCGAAGTAGACTGTTCCGTAGGAGAAGGAAAGACCCAAGTGGAGCGGGTTTTTCGGGAAAAGGTAATAGTTCAAACCCACCTTATAGCCCGTGCCGCCTTCCAGTTCCCATTCATCGAAATCGTTGTCGGTACCCTTGGGCAAGAAACCGAAGGATCCATAAAGAGCGAAGTGGAACGGCAAGATGTATTCCAGGCCGGCGCCAAGGCCCATGCCCATACCGGTTTCACCCATAATCGGATAACGGGAGCCCATACCGATCTGGAAAATAAGACGGTTGCGGAGCCAGTCACGACGGCGTTCAGAGTTTGCGTATTCGTCCAGGCGCTGTTCTTCTTCGAACTTTTTACGTTCGGCCTGTTCACGGCGCTGGGCTGCAGTCATCTCGGAGCCGCCAAAGTCTTCATCTTCATCATCGGCAGTAGCCATTGTCGCATGAGAGCCTCCGGCGGGAGCCGAAACAAAGCCATCATCGTCATCTTCTTCTGCGGCAGCCGGTGCCGAAACGAAACCATCATCATCTTCATCGTCCTGAGCCCAGGACATGAAGGCGGTCAAGCATAAAGCCAAAAGTACTTTCTTAAACATTAAAGCCTCAGATTATATAATCGCATTTGCGAATATAACTTTTAAGCGGACGTTTTGCAAAAAACAAAATGTAAAAAAAGCAAAAAACACTCCCATTTGCCCTGTTTTGTAAGCAAAAGTCCACAAAACTCCCATTATTTAGCCTCCAACAATTTCGCCTTGATACTCCCAAGCGCAATTTCGCATTCCATGAGCACCGGAATCCGGCGATCGTCATCGGTAAGCCAGATGAAAATGCGGCCCTTGGAAACAAAAATGCCGTCGCCGTCGAGCACGGGTTCCACCTTGATGCAGGGGACCTTGCCAAGCACGCTCTCGATCGTTTCTTTTCCATGGACCAGCACCTTAAGCTCGTAGCGTTTCTTGCCGCTCACCGCCGAAAAGCGCGAGGTATCCCCCACGGTAAGCGGAAGGGTGCGCACCAGGTAAAACGCCGACATGATACTGTGTTCCTCGCCCTGGAGCGCGACCACCGTATCGGCAGAGCGTTTGACCCTGCGGGTTTTCATATCGGTAAAGACTGTATCCGAGAGCCAGCCCTTTTCGCCCTTGCGGTCGAAGCGGATAACGGAGGTGTTGTGGAACGTACCCTCGTGAAGGCGCTTGCGGAAAACCTCGGTCATCAACCCCTTGTTGCGCACACGGGTATAGACGGTATCGTTTACCGGATAAACCTTATTGATGGTCTTGTTGCCAGTCGCGAACGTCAGGAATTCCGTCTTGCCATCCTGGATGGGTTTCACCTCAAGCGTCGCGTAACCGGCCGTAATGAAGCCCCAACTGAGACTGAAGGACAGCTTTTCGCCCTTCATCCAGGGAGCTTTGACTTCGGGAAGGTTCGGCTCACCAGCGAAAGACGCCGCCACGAGGAACGCCGCTAAATAGATGAATATGCGAGAGAGAGAATGCACGATACTTATTCAAGGTTATGAGGTGTGAGGTCGGTCGCCTACGGCGCCCTTTGAGGAATGAGGTTATACAATCGCGCCGCAAGCGCATACTCAGAGGGAGCGGAACGCGACCGGCCTCAAAGCGAAGCGACCTGAGAGCGCGAAGCGCGGCCTCAGACCTCTATGTCTCCGAGCCCCTTGCGGTAAGCGACGAGCTTTTCACGGACGCTTGCATCAGAGAGGGCGACGATGTGGACGGCGAGGAAACCGGCATTCTTGCCGTTGCCGATGCCGACTGTTGCCACCGGGATTCCCGGGGGCATCTGCACGATGGAGTGCAGAGCATCGACGCCGTTGAGCGGGCCGCCCGCGCAGGGCAGGCCGATAACGGGAAGGATGGTGTGCCCTGCGAGCACGCCCGGGAGGGCTGCAGCGAGGCCAGCAACACCGATGAGGACCTGGAGGCCTCGCCCGGCGGCTTCGCGAGCATACTTCGCGGTGGCGTTCGGGGTGCGGTGTGCAGAGAGGATGTTGTATTCCCACGTGATGCCGAACTGGTCGAGCACCGCAGTGATCTTGTCTACAGTTTCTTGGTCGGACTTGCTACCCGCAACGATACCGACCTTTGCATTTTCTTTCAAATCCATT
>NZ_CAMVDO010000053.1 GCF_947166265.1 uncultured Fibrobacter sp.
TTTCCAAGAAATCTCTTGGACCCGTCACTAAGCACATCTCCGATTCCTTCAATCTACTCAGCAACCTCTCGGGTTGCTGTCCCTTGATCGCGGCTTACTTGGTTCTTCGCTTTCAGCGTTTCGTTTTCGGCCGTCCCTCTCAGGAACGACGCCAATTATAGAATTTTCAGGAACTTTTGCAAGGGTGTTTTTGCAGAAAAAATCGCATTTTTTTCTTATTTTCGAAAAAAACGGGAACGACACGACTCTTGCGCAGGGAAAACCCCAACAGTTCACAAACTATTCACATAAATCTTTTGGCGAACTTTGACTTTTTCCAAAAAATCACCTGAGGATCCACAAAAAAGGATCGAATTAAAGTTTAAGCGACTCCCTTTTTCCCTAAAACGGACAAGATTTTTCTCTTGAATTGCTGAAATCGTCGGCAAAAACGCCAAGAGGCGGCCACAAGGCCGCCTCTTTTTGCGAAAATCGTTTTGCTTAGTCTTGGCAACGAACTTACTGGCAAGTTCCGTGTCGACCAATACTGTATATCGCAAAGGGAACTGTAACCTTGCCATTCCCGTATATCATAAAGTCTATATAAGCAGCCCTCGATGCAGCCTTTTCTCCTGAAGATCTAAAATTCGACCAAACGAAATCCACAATTTTTTTATCCGTACTCGCCGGTAGCGAAGCCTCACTCACATGAATGGTATTTTTGTCATCAAACCACTCAATTTGAAAAACGGCATTTCTAACCGATTGGTAGATAATACAGAGCCCTTCCCAAGACGATATATCCTTGGGAGTTTCGCCATCTTCTGTAAGTGTGAAATACACACCTGCATACGTAGAATTTGAATCAAAAACCATTTCACCGCAAATTCCACCGCATGTATCAATGATTGGTTTTAACGCATCTTGTACCGAAGAATCATCTTTTTCTTTCGGATACCTGACTACGGAATCCAGTTTCGTTCCGGACTCACTCCAAGCAAAATCGGCCCAATAGCCATAAGAGCCACTATTATCTGCGATACCCGTATTTACGAAATAATCCTTTGCAGCACCACACCACAGGTCGCCACACTCTGGAGCCCACTTTTTATTCGAGCATTTATATGCATAAGCGCCGATATCCTTTTCCGAAATCAAAAGCGAATCCTCAATCGTTTCAGTACAGCCAAAACCGATCAAGCTATCAAGTTCCGTTCCCAGGCGCCAATTTCCTTGTTCATAGACGTACGTCTTAGTCTTATTAATTTGACCATTACGATAATCACCAGTCTTGAAATCGTGTCCCCACGTTGCCGTATCCTTTTCAATCTCTAAAGCGACTCGCCAAGCGTGATTCACGCACTTGTACCAGCCACCGTTAGAGCCTTGCGCCACCGTATCTTCGCGCCAAGACACGCAGCCTTTACCGATCAAGCTGTCTAAATTTGTTCCATAGCGCCAGTATCCTTGTTCATAGACGTAAGTCTTGCCCGTATTTACCTTGCCGTTATGGAAAGCGCCTTCCTTCGCGCTCTTAAACTTCTTAGCCCAACCCAAGGTATCTTTTTCAATGTCCATCGCAGCACGCCACCTGGACAAACTAGCGTCATCACAAATAAAGCGGACGTTGCCACCTTCACTGTTTACATCGGTGTAGTTCTTGGCATAGTACTTTTTCGATTTCTCGTTCGGAACCTGCTTGACTAGACCCACGGGAACACTGTCGCTACCGCATATACCAAGGCCAAGTTCTTCGCTCCAGAACTTGCGAATAAATTTCTCGAAGTCGGGAACGTTTCCGCCACCGAGGCCCCAGCCACTTACATTGCCTCGGAATAAAGCAAGCTTGCTTGATGACGTCGAAACGGATGAATCCATAGTGGCAGCCCAGTCGGCAATTTCGACTTTCTTCGCCGCGTTGTCCCAGGAGCCATCTTCGGCCAAATCGTCTGCCATATCCGTCAGGAGCACCGAAAGTTCCGTTTCGCTGGAATCTCGTTGCAAAAGAATCGAGATGGCAAGGAGCGCTGCATCGGCATCCGTTTTACCAAACACGTCGAGGTCTTCGGATTCCATCTTGAACTTGCTCGCATCAATATGGAAAGCCTCAAGGATTTCCGCCTGAGCCTGCTTTTTTGCGGCCCTTACCGTTTTCTTTTCTTGCGTCACCAGGTAAAATACACGGTCTTTTTCGAGGTGAGTGAGCAGGTTCACGTTTGCGGACTTACGAGAAAGCATATTGGTGTAAGCCTGAAGCTTAATCGCCGTATTCGTTGGCCTACCCGTCACCTCGTTGTGGTACTTGCCGTCGGCCACTAGCAGGGCGTACTGGCTCACCAAATTACGCGAGGTGAACTTGTAGCGGCCATCGTCATTCTTGATTTCACTCGTAAAGTTACCATTTGTCTGCTTGAGGGTCCGGCCATCGGATAGCTCGTAAAGATAAACCGTAGAGCCTTTCAGGAAAGGGCCCTTCTGCGAATAGCCCGCCAAGGAATCCAACGAAATCGCCACCTTTTCAGAATCGAGTTCCAAGGTGTCGACAGAGGCCGTATCGACAGACACTCCATTCGCCCGTAGATTCAAAGTCATCGACTTGCCGCCACACATGATAGTCACCAAGGAATCCGTCTGTGCGGCTATTGTACAGCCAATGCCGTCATCGCCTTTTTCGCCCTGAATACCCTGCTTGCCATCATTTCCATTCGCGCCATCCTTACCGGCAGCACCGTTCAGCACTACGCCGATAGAATCGCCGTTGCAGATAATCTTGAGACCGCTCTTGTCCTTGAGTTGCTTGGTGGTGCAGCTGTAATTGCCATTATCCAAGTAAACCGTATCGCCCGCCACGAACACCGTATCTTTTTCGGATTTCGACACCGTCGCAAACCACTTGCCGTCGACACACACGCGAACCGAGGTTTCCCCCTTCACCAAAGCCTGTTCGCCCTGATTGTCCTTGGTGCATTTGGGGAGATCCTTAACCGAGGATACAATCTCGGTGCCGCCAGTCGCCACTTCTACGATTTTTTCGGTCGTGGTGGATTCGCCGCAAGCCGAGAACAAAACGAGAGACGAAAGACTTAAGACGGGAGATAGTGCGGCAAGAAATGCTCAGGATCCCGTCGCCTTGCGGCTCCAGGATGACGAGGCTAAGAATGCACTAGATCCTTCGACGCTACGGCCCTTCGACAGGCTCAGGGACCTTAATCGTAAGGATGACAAGGAGAAAGGTATGGAGATTTTTTTCATATTATCCAAATTGGCTTTATTGGCCGTTGCTATCTTCATGAAGGACACAACGAACAGAAAGAGCTTTGTCAGAATTCTTCGTCAGAACAAGATCCGCACGGCTGGCATAAGGCTCTAGAAAAGAATTGCTCAAATCCAAGCTATAAACATCGCCCCAGAAATACGTGTCGCAATCCGTACAAAAATTGCCATCGGCATCCATAGAGCGAGAATCCGGAGCCGAAAATCCATAATCATCCGTTCCCGCAGCTTCCGAATAGGGCCAACCAACCTTTGACTTAAGCTTCTTTCCCGCAACCGATTTTCCACCGACAGCGTCAATAAGAGCACTCCAATTAGATTTGTTTCCCCACACGCCTGGCACAATCCAACCCTCAGGGCAAGCTTTAAAGGCGGCAGAGCGAGTGTAAAGGCGTCCTGTACCTGCGCATACTTTAGCATTCTTGTAGCAACAGCTCCCTTCTACTTCACTGTACACATTTTGTGCAAGCCACGTGAGCCCCCCAATAGAGACCGTTTTATACATTATCCTGTAACGCGGATCGAACATTTCGCCATAGTTAATATCAGGATTCAAATACGTCTTAGGAAGTTCCTGATACCATAATTCATCGTGGCAATACAAAGTCACTCCGTTTTGTATGCTCAGAGAATTATTGATCGTATCCCTTTTACCGTCATCTTCGGCGCCACAAGGCTCTAAACCATAGGCTCCCACCATAAAGGTTTCCAAAAACTTTTCAAAATTTCCAACACCCTGGCCATTATCCAGTCCCCATTTTTCCACGTTTTCGCGGAAAGCAGGCCAGTTCTTTGTAAACAACCAGTCGGCAATTTTCACCTTGGTCGCTGCAGCTTCTTCTTCGTTCCACAGACCATCTTTTTCCAGGTCTTTCGAAATGTCGGTCAGGAGCATCGAAAGTTCCGCTTCATCGTGCCCACCCAGCAAAAGGATTGAAACGGCAAGAAGGGCGGCATCCGCATCGGTCTTTCCAAACACATCAAGGTCTTCAGACTCGACCTTGAAATCCGTCGTGTCAAAATAGAACTGAGATAAAATTTCAGCCTGGGCCTGTCTTTTGGCTGCCCTCAGCGTTTTCTTTTCCTGCGTCACCAGGTAAAACACGCGGTCTTTTTCAAGGTGCGTTAGCAAATTTACGTTCGCGGACCGACGCGAAAGCATATTAGTGTAGGCCTGCAGCTTGATCGCCGTAGCCGAATTCTCGCCCGTCGTCTCGTTCCGGAACTTTCCATCTACAATCAGCAATGCGTACTGGCTCACCAGATTACGCGACTGGAATGTGTAGCGACCATCGTTGCTCGTAATCTCACTTGTAAAATTTCCATTAGTCTGCTTGAGGGTGCGCCCGTCCGAGAGTTCGTAAAGGTAAACAATCGACCCCTTGAGGAAAGGACCCTTCTGCGAAAAACCTGACAGGGAATCTAGCGAAACAGCGATTTTTTCCGAATCGAGTTCCAAGGTATCGGCATCGCCTGTGCCAGCACTATTCCCCAATTTCAAATCGATAGATTTTTCCCCACACTGGATAGTGACCGTGGAATCCGTCTGTTCGGCAATGAAGCAACTTGCACCCGAATCGCCCTTGTCACCCTTGTTCCCCTTCTCACCGTTCAACACCACACCGACGCTATCGCCGTTGCAGATAATCTTGAGGCCGCTTTTGTCCTTAAGCTGCTTGGTAGTGCAGCTGAAATCGCCTTTTTCTAGGTAAACCGTATCGCCCGCCACGAACACCGTATCTTTTTCGGATTTCGACACCGTCGCAAACCACTTGCCGTCGACACACACGCGAACCGAGGTTTCCCCCTTCACCAAAGCCTGTTCGCCCTGATTGTCCTTGGTGCATTTGGGGAGATCCTTAACCGAGGATACAATCTCGGTGCCGCCAGTCGCCACTTCTACGATTTTTTCGGTCGTGGTGGATTCGCCGCAAGCCGAGAACAAAACGAGAGACGAAAGACTTAAGACGGGAGATAGTGCGGCAAGAAATGCTCAGGATCCCGTCGCCTTGCGGCTCCAGGATGACGAGGCTAAGAATGCACTAGATCCTTCGACGCTACGGCCCTTCGACAGGCTCAGGGACCTTAATCGTAAGGATGACAAGGAGAAAGGTATGGAGATTTTTTTCATAAGAAAGCGCCTTTGAATTTATATGCAATTTAGTATTTTTTGAAGCGGATTTTTTTCCATATCCACAGGGATACATTCCATTTGCCCTCGGAACCATGTCAGTTGCCTTTTGGCATAATTGCGCGTCTTTTTTTTGACTTCCTCGACAACTAGAGCCATTTCGGAGTCGTTTTTCGCCTGCAAAAGCTCCCGATAGCCAAGACTCTGCCATGCCGGAGCCGAGAGCGGAACCGTTTTCGCCAGTTCGCGGATTTCTTCGAGCCAACCGTCTTTCAGCATTTGGTCTACACGGGCATCAATCCGCCTATACAAAGCATCTCGTTCCCGTTGCAGCCAAAATACCGACATATTCCCGATTCCCCCTTCGCGCACTTTCTGGAAATCCGAAAGTTTACGACCGGTCGCCTTGAAAACCTCGACAATGCGGATGAGGCGCTTCACGTTATTCGGTTCCACGCCAGCGGCAAGTTCCGGATCCACCTCCATCGCCATTTTATATAAGCAACCAGCTCCGTTTTCTTGGGTAAAATTTTCCAATTCGGCGCGGATGCCTTCGGGAACCGCAGGAATCTTGGGGAGCCCTAGCATCAGGCTCTGTAGGTAAAGCCCCGTTCCCCCGACCATGATAAAATTCTTGTGAGGATTTTCTGCCAAAAGTTCCTTGACGAGGCGACAGAACGCCCCAGCCGAAAATGTTTCCATCGGATCCAGAAAATCTACCAGATGATGTTTCACCCGCTGAAGGCTCGCCGTTTCGGGTTGCGCCGTACCAATGCAAAAGCCCCGGTAGACCTGACGCGAATCTACACCGATAATTTCAGCGTTAAATGATTCCGCAAGACGCAAGGAAAGTTCTGATTTTCCGATTCCGGTCGCTCCGGCCAAGGCAAAGAGAATAGGCATACCGTCAATTTAGTTATATTAACACCTACCATGGGAAAAATGAAGCACATTGTCGCCATAATCATCGTTCTCACAGTTTTGATCGGGGGATTTGTCTACCTGCTCCCGAGACTTGCCGAATTGAAGTCTACCGAAAACAAGACACCGGATTCCGTGAAGGAAGATTCTACAGTCGTTCAAGATACAGTCAGCAGCCTGCCTTTCGAAGAAAGGATGCAGCAGGCCCTGGAACCGCTTGAAGTCAGTTATTCCAAGCGCAAGAAACGCCATATATGGACCATGGGTGGGGGCCAAACCATCATTATGTACCTTCTCCAGGCACAACGGTTCATCGAGAAATCGGGTGGCAAAATTCTTTATACGGAAGAACTCTACAACAACAATGAAGTCTTCCAGTCGGCCAAAATGGATCTGCTCAAAAATGACGGCGACACCCTGAAAATCGAATTTCAGGTTTCGAGAAGCGAGTTCAAGCCGGGAGCGTCTATTCTTGCCATCGGTTTTCAGACAACGAACCTCACCCCCGAACTGATTGTGGGGCTAAACAAGCTAGACTACCCCTTCGACCTGCTGGTTCCGCCCTTTGGCCCTGGCGAAGACTTTTTCAGGGACCTCGAAAGGATTAAGCGGAAAGAGATCGTTCTGTGGATTACCATGGAATCGACCAAGCTGAACCGTGTTCACAACAAGCTGCGCCCCCTGCGTATTCACCACACAGAAGACCAGATTGAAACCGTCATCGACGACGCCTACAAGGTACTCCCCAACGCCAAGGGGCTCGCCACCCGCTACGGAGAACAGGCCGTGGAGCACCGTCAGCTTTTACAGGCGATCCTAAGACCCACCCAGGAACGCAACCTGTGGTTTATGGATATTTCGATGAACAAGCTTTCCATTGTTCCGCAGACCTGCCAGGAAATGGGATTAACCTGCAAAAGCGCAAGTCCCTACAACCCCGACAACAGCGCCCTGTCCGATTACAGCAAGGCCAAGCTGCGCGAAGCAAAACGAAACGGCCTTTCGGCCATGATTCTCCCTTTGAACCAAAGTACCTTGGATAAACTGGCCGACCTGTCGGAAAAAGCGAAGCAACAGGGCACCACCATCGTAAATTTATCTACCTTTATGAAGAAATGACAAGGAGTCCCGTATGACAGCAAAACTCGGATTTAACGTCGACCATATCGCCACCATTCGCGAAGCCCGCAAAATTTGCGAGCCGGACCCTATTGCTGCGGCAGTACTCGCCGAACTTGCAGGAGTCGAAAGCATCACGATGCATCTGCGCGAAGACAAGCAGCATATTCAAGACCGCGATGTCCAGCTACTCCGCAGAACCGTGACGACCCGTATGAATCTGGAAATGTGTCCGTCACAGGAAATGGTACAGGTCGCCATCAACAACCAGCCCGACACAGTGACCCTTGTTCCCGAAATCCATACGGAGCTTTCGACCGAAGACGGCCTGAATGTTGCCGCCAAGGCCGCAGACCTAGCCAAGCCCGTAATGACGCTCAAGAACAACGACATTTCCGTGGGTGTGTTCATTGACGCCGAAACGGAACAGGTCAAGGCCGCAAAGAAAATCGGTGCAGATTTTGTAGAATTCAACACGGGCAAGTACGCCACCAGCTGCACACTCGGCAGCAGCGAAGAAGTCGAACGCGAAATTTCGGCCCTCGAAGACATGACCGTGCTCGCCCGCAAATACGGACTCAAGGTAAAAGTGGGACGCGGACTCAACTACCGAAACGTAGCCCCCATCGCGGCCATCGAAGGCATCGATGAAATCATCATCGGACACAGCATCGTAAGCAAGGCCGTAATGGTCGGCATCGACCGCGCCGTACGCGACATGCTCGATATTATCCGCCAATAAGACGATACTTGACACGTCGAAAGAATCGACGCTAAATTACCTTTTCTGAAACAACTTTCCATTCCCCTGGTTGCAAGTCGCCCAGGGGAATTTTTCCTATCTGCACACGGATAAGGCGAAGCGTCGGAAAACCGACCGCCGCTGTCATGTGGCGCACCTGACGGTTCTTGCCTTCGATGAGCGTGAGGCGAACCCAGCTGGTGGGGATGTTGGCACGGAAACGCACCGGCGGATTGCGGGGCCAGAGCCAATCGGGTTCCTCGGCGATTTCGGCCTTGCAGGGCTTGGTATGGTAACCCTTGATATCTACACCTTTTGCAAGTTTGCGCACCGCCTCTTCGGTGATTTGTCCGTCGACTTGAGCGAGATAGGTACGCGGGTGTTCAAACTTCGGGTCCAGCAGTTTCTTGATGAGTTTGCCGTTGTCCGTCAACAAGAGAGCGCCCTCGCTATCATGATCTAGACGGCCCGCCGCATAAACTCCCGGCGGAAAGCCGAAGGTATCGAGCGCCGCATGGCCCGACTCCGGCGTAAACTGGCTCAAGACACCAAAAGGCTTGTTGAAAAGAATGACCGTGGACATTATTGCAAAGGTAGAAAATAGTTGATAGAACTTAGTTGGCCATTCGACAAGCTCAGGGACCTTATTAAGTTCTAATTACTATATTATTATGTATGAAAATTTTGGTTACTGGTGCGGCTGGTTTTATCGGCTCAAAGCTCATGTTCATGCTCGCGGAACGCGGCGATGAAGTGGTGGGCCTCGACAACATCAACGACTATTACGATGTACGCCTCAAGTACGGGCGCCTCCGCGAAGGCGGTATCAAGCAGCCCGACGACAACTTCGCCTACGGCGCCATGGTCCAGAGTTCCAAGTACAAGAACTGCCGATTCGTAAAGATGGGCATCGATGACAAGGAGAGTTTGGACAAGCTCTTTGCCGAAGAAAAATTCGACAAGGTGGTAAATCTCGCCGCACAGGCGGGCGTCCGCTATTCCATCACGAACCCGTACGCCTACCTGCAAAGTAACCTGGTCGGATTCCTGAACATTCTGGAAGCCTGCCGCCATAACCAAGTCAAGTATCTCGTATTTGCCTCATCAAGTTCCGTGTACGGCCTGAACAGCAAGGTGCCCTACAGCGAAGACGACAAGGTCGACAATCCGGTGAGCCTGTACGCTGCCAGCAAGAAGAGCAACGAGCTCATGGCGCACAGCTACAGCAAGCTCTACAACCTGCCCGTCGCGGGTCTACGGTATTTTACCGTATACGGGCCGTGGGGACGGCCCGACATGTCGCCCATGCTTTTCGCCCGTGCCATTTCGAAAGGTGAACCGATCAAGGTGTTCAACAACGGCGACATGATCCGCGACTTCACCTACATCGACGATATCGCTGAAGGCACTATCCATACGCTGGACCACATGCCGAATGCCGCCGAATGCCCGAACAACGTGCCCTACAAGATTTACAACATCGGTTGCAGCCACCCCGTAAAGCTCATGGACTTTATCGCCGAAATCGAGAACGCCTACGGCGAGCCTGCACAGAAGAACTTCTTGCCGATGCAGCCCGGCGACGTGTACCAGACCAACGCCGACACGACCAAGCTCGAAACCGAGTGCGGCTACAAGCCCCACTGGAGCCTGCACGACGGCATCGGTGAATTCATGAAGTGGTACAAGAGCGACAAGAACCCGCTACACTAGGCGAATCGAATTAGAAATCGCAGTTCTTGACGCAACGATTCTGCTGGAACTCCGCCTCTAGAACCTTGACGCCACGATTATAACGGCGGTACGGGCCTTCGCGGAGCCCCTTGTCAAAAGTCATTTCTTCTTTAAGGCCACCCAAGTCGTCGAAAACCTTGGCGACCCCATGCAGCTGGCCGCGCATATACGGCAACTTGCGACGGAGCTTTCCCTGGTCGTCCCATTCTTCGGTCAGTCCGTCCAGGATTCCGCCTCGGTAAACTTCCTTGCTTTTCTTGGTTCCGTTATCGAAATAGGTTGTCGAAATACCCTCTTCGATTCCATTCTTGTAGCCGATGGTCTGCCAGAGTTTCCCGTTTGCAAAATAGCTCTTGAACACGCCGTCGAGCTTGCCGTTCTTATAGGGAGCTTCTATAGCCACCTTTCCATCAGGATGGTAGCTCAGGGAAAGACCTTCACGAATGTCGGTTCCCTTCTGAACCGTATAAAGACGCGAAAGGGTACTGTCTGCGTAAAATTCTCTTATCGTATCAAGCGCCACCGCTGGCGATTTTTGCGCCAACGCGACCGAGCAGAGCCCACATAGCGAAATACACAACAGAAAAACCTTTTTCACGCTTACAAATGTAGCTTTATCGCGAATAATTATGTATTTTGCGTTTGCTTATGCGCATTACTTTTTTAAATCCGCCGTTTCATCCGATGTTTAGTCGCGAGTCGCGCAGTCCGTGCGTGACCAAGTCTTCGACCCTTTATTGGCCCATGTTCCTGAGTTACGCCGCCGGCACCGTCGAGGCAGACGGGAACGAAATCCAGCTGATCGACAGCCCCGCCATGGAGCTCGACCTGCCGAAGACTTTGGACGGCATCAAGAAGTTTGACCCGGCACTCGTCGTTTGCAGCACGAGTACGCCGAGTATTTTGAACGACCTCAAGGTGGTGCACGCCATTAAGGATGTACTTCCGAATACGAAAGTCGCCATCATGGGCACCCACGCGACCGCCGAACCGCTCGAATCTATGGAAATGGAACCGAGCCTAGACTTTGTGATTATCGGCGAAGCCGACTACACCGCAAGGAACCTGGTACGCTACCTGCGCGGCGACATCAAGGAAATTTCGAGTATCGCAGGTCTCGCCTTCCGCAAGGCGGACGGCACCGTAGACTTCCAGCCCGAAGGCCCGAAGATCGAGAACCTCGACGAACTGCCGTGGGTTTCCAAGGTTTACCGCAAGTACCTGTACAGCTGCTACAAGAAGTATTTCTACGGCGCCAACCTGAACCCGCTGATCGTAATTTTGAGTGGCCGCGGCTGCCCGAACCGCTGCAGCTACTGCGTGATTCCGCAGACGCTGAACGGCCACAAGTTCCGCCGCCGCTCTCCGAAGGACGTGGTGGACGAACTGCAGTACATCAAGGACAACTTTGACGACCTCGGCGAAGTGTTCTTCGAAGACGACACTTTTACCGCAAGCCACGAACACGTCCGCGAAATCTGCAACCTGATTCTGGAACGCGGGCTCAAGATTACCTGGAGCTGCAACGCCCGCGCCGACGTTCCGCTCGACTTGCTCAAGCTCATGAAGAAGGCCGGTGGCCGCGAAATGTGCGTGGGCTTCGAAA
>NZ_CAMVDO010000054.1 GCF_947166265.1 uncultured Fibrobacter sp.
TCGTATCCGTTTTTGGCAAATAGCGTTAGGGCAGTTTCAAGGATTTTTTCTTTTGTGGACATGGCACCTCTACAGTCAGCTAACATTCATTAGCCAAAATAGCTAATATTTATTAGCCTGTCAAGAGGACGCCGAATCTTTTTCGTTTAAGTCAGATTTTTATCAATTGATGGAGCATAGATTAGCCATGCCAATCGGCTATATCTTGCAATTTTTTATCGCAGAAAGCGAACCTTCGGAATACGCCTTCTTGATACAGTTTGCAACGGAATCGGCCAAATCGATTACTTCTTGGGGAATTTTGATTTCTGCGTCGCCCTCTGAGCTGTCTTTTTCAGAAGGAGTATTTGCCTTGATAATGGAATCAGCGACAGCTTGCGCTATGGAATCGGCCCGGGCGCGTTCTTCCGCCCTGCGGTCTTTGGCATCTTCATAAACTTGTGCAGAAACGCGATTTAATTTGACTCCGTTTCTACTGACGACCCTGACAATGCCGTCATGGATTCCATAGTAGAAAGCAGAAATGGAGCAAAGATTCTCGCCGCTATCAGGTACGCTGAAATGCAGGATGTCGTAGAAAGTGGAATCAAGCACTTTCAGGGAATCCATGAATTTTAGTGAATAGCCTTCATTGTTTTTTGCAGGCAAGCTGGGTTCTTCGAAAATAATTTTCTGATTTTTCTCAATATCATAAGTATCAAATAGATTCTGATTCGGGTGACAAACAATTTCGATGGAGCCTCCGTCAGAACTAGGGATTACATACAGCCCGATATTGATAGCGGATGCCAACGCCTTAGCTTTATAAACCAAGGAAGGCGATTCTTTTTCTCCAAACTCGGCGTAGTGATTCACCTTGTCCACAAATTTGACGGAGTCGGCGAGATAAATGATGGAATCCTTGCTGAAACTCTTTTGGGCATTCCACAGAGTTTGCATGTCCGTGGTAAATTCAGGCGGGTCATTGTCTTCGCCGCAAGCCAAAAAAGATGCCGGAACAGCAAGGCAAATCGCGCAAAAAAATGCTCGGAGGTACATGTTTTTCATTAGTCGTCCTCCTCATTGATTGCAATGTGGCTTCCGTCTTCCAATTCGATCTTCAAGATTCCCTTTTTGGTGTTGTAGTAAAGCTTGGCGTCAGATTCGACTGAGGCGATTTTTCCTTTGCTTACGGCAACGCCTGTGTACACGACTCCATTGATTTTCATGGAGTCGATGTAAGGAGAATCGGAACCAGGCATGTTTTGGAGAGCGAGGGGATTCGGGAGAGAAAATTCGTACTGACCGAAAGCCACATCGACGTTTCCGCTTTTTTTCATGTCTTCTTCGCTATAATAGAAGGTAGAAGCGTCTGAGGCTAGCGAAATGAAATAGATGGGGTATGCCGATTCTAGCGTTGTTTTTAAGTGTTTTTGGCAACTGTAGTCAATGGAATTTTTTCTCTCGGTGACAGTAAGGGAAAACAGATAGCCGTCCGAATGTTTGAAGGGAATGCTCTTCCCTTTTTTATAGCCGCCAAACTCTGCGGCATACCCCTGGATGTTGGAATTATCGACGCACCTTTGACTGTAATTTTCGCTAGATGAAATAATATCACCGCAGGCGCAAAGCAAAATAAGCGAGGCGCACGCCAAAAAACGCATTCTTTTTAACAAACTCATCATGAATATAAATTATATAATTCACATCCATTGTCAAGAGATTTCTCCCCAAACCCCAAAAAAAAGTCTTACTTCAGGAACAGCGAGAGTTTGCCGAAATCAAGAATCGTGATAAACACAAAGAAGCTGATGAAGAAGGCGGCAGCGACGTTCTGGATGACGGTCTGCGTCTTGGTAGAAAGCGGCTTGCCGCGAAGCTTTTCAAGGGCGAGGAACATCAGGAGGCCACCGTCGGTAATCGCGAGCGGAAGCAGGTTCATGACGCCCAAGTTAATGCTGATAAGAGCGAGCAGCATCAGGAAATCCTGGAAGCCGCTCATCCACACGTTACCCATGACGGCAACAATCGAGACCGGACCGGAGAACGCATCGACCTTCACCTGGCCCTGGAACATACGCTTAAAGTAGCGGAAGATACTTGTCGTCATTTTCCAGCTGGTCGCGCAGGTTTTCGTAAAGGCTTCGACAGGGCCGCGGCGCACAATTTTCGTTTCGCGGAAGAGCACGTAGCCCATCTGAATGCCGACCATGTAGCGCTTATATTCTTCGTTGTAGGCGGGCGTGAGCGCCTTCGTGAGCGTATCGCCGTTACGAATGACGGTGACATTCACGGTTTCGCCCTTGCTACCGTCAATGATGCGCACGACTTCCTCGTAGCGGGAAATGTGTTCGCCGTTGATTTCAAAAATCGTATCGCCAACGGCAAGGCCCGCTTTTTCGGCAGCGGAACCCGCAACAGGCGGCAGGCGCACAATCACGCGGTTACGCGGGTAGATACCGATATCACCGATACCCAATGCTATTTCGGAGCCAGTGGAATCTTGTGCGGGAACAATCAGTTCTTCGGGAACAACCGTAATCGTCAGCGGTTCTCCGCCACGATGTACCGTCAGAGGGACGCTTGCTCCAAGGCTCACGCCAATCTGTTCGCGGAAATCGTCCCAGCCCTGCGTAGGCTTGCCGTTGATTTCGGTAACGGTGTCGCCCGGCTGAATGCCCGCAGCGAGCGCCGGAGAATCTTTCGCCACAAAGCCGACAATCAGATCGTTGGTCGCCGGTTCTTCGACGCCCACCATATAAAGGATCATCAGCAGGATAAAAGCGAACACGATGTTGATGAATGGTCCCGCAAAGGCAATCGATGCGCGAGCACCAACCGACTTCGCCACAAAATCGCGTTCATCGGGAACCTGGCCGTCCTTGAGCGTATCAGGATTCTCGCCCGCCATGGCCACGTAGCCACCGAACGGAATCGCCGAAATGCAGTATTCCGTTTCGCCGTGACGGTAGCGAATCAATTTCTTGCCGAAACCGATGCTAAAAGTATTTACCTTGACGTTGTTCCACTTCGCGACCAAAAAATGGCCGAGTTCATGAATAGTCACCAAGAAGCTCAGGCCAATCAGGCCGAGCACAAACATCAAGACATTACTGAGAATCGATTCCATCGTGTGATAATGTAGTAAATAGAAGGTCGCTAGATTTTATTCAGCCGCATTCTGTACGCAGCGAACAGAATAACCATTGTTTTTTGAGGTTCCGGTAACGCTGAGGCCAGCATTATACAATCCACTAACGATCCAATAGTAAGCAAGATCATCCTTATCAGAGGCGCTCCAGAAATAGGCATTTCCCCCAACACCATAAAACATCTTCGTATTAGCAAGGTAGTAGCCCGCCGGAAGCACCGAAAAGCCCAACGAGTCCGGAACATTGAGCCAATCGGTTTCCGCCCACACATCTTTTGCCCATACCGCAATGGCACCACCTGCTTTTTTCTCGAAAGCGTCCCACTCCGTTGTTTCTGGCAAATGCCAACCAGACGGACAGGCGGTCACTGCCGCATCCCAAGTATATAAGCGTCCATATTTTTCGCAATAAATAGCGCTATCATTATAACAGAAACTGTTTTTCGTATTGACGTTCAGATTTTGTGCGAACCAAGTTAGCCCCTCAATTTCGACCGTCCGATATTCCTGACCATCCCTTTCATCGACATATTTTCCGTAAGCATCATCCTTATAGAAGGAAGTATCTTTCCATGCGCCTTTAACGCATTTTGCATACAAGTCATAGTATATGCTTTCAGACTGTAAAACCGTATCTGATTCTGTATAACTCGTGCAGCCTAGATTAATTTTTATTTCTTTTGAACTAGCCACCCTAAATGTATCGGCATCGCACACATATACATCAAAATATTTTCCCTCTACCAGTTTTCCGTCCTTGGAACAAGACACGCCTTTCAAGTTGTCCGCTTTCACAAAATCACGCCACTTGCCAGCATCGCATGTATAATATTTATCCTTGTAACTTGCGACAGAATCCTGAATTATCGAAGTACACTTTCCATAATGATAGGCGATTTCTTCCCAGAGACTCGCGGCTCTCCAATCGCCACCATCGCAAATATAATACACAGAATTGTACTCACCTACAAGACCCTGCGTTTTCGAAACACATTTTCCATAGAAATAGTCAAGTTTCTCATCTAGCGTTGATTCACGCCAGCCACTCGAATCGCAAGTATAAAAACCAACCACCAGGTTTCTTATTTTAGAGTCACAAACTTTTTCCAAATTGTACGTCAATTCATCTACATAATACCAGAGTTCATCATAGCACAAAATATTCAAGTTTTGTTCGTACGGAGTCCAAAAATACTGCTGTTTTTCGCCCTGTCTTTCACGGGTGCAAGCTCCTTTCTCGGAGGTAATATAAGTTGTAATCGCATCCGTCTCCGTTGATTTAACCCACTTCTCATTTTTACATGTATAGCTAGATGTATAATTATCACCCCCTGCATCATTAAAGACTATACCTTCCATCTTCTTTGTACAGGGTTCATTTATCCCTATATAATACCAGCGTTCATCGAAACATATCGCTGTTATATCGGTATGATAAAGGCTGAACCAATCATTATTCGATTTTTCGACCGTTTCCTTATGATTCGCCTTGGAGCATTTCCCTAATAAGTACTGAAGCAATTCATCCCTAGTCGATTCTCGCCATTCCGATTCATCACAAGTATAGTAGACATTCATCCATTGTCCATTTTTAGTTTTGACATTCACATCAACATTTATAACGCCATTCGCATCCCTATTACAGACGCCAATACGCTTTTCAAATTCTGTGCGACGACGCCACGCTCCATTATCGCACACAAGAGTATCTTCATCGGCAACAGCAACGTCTTTTTGATGAGCATTATTGCAATACATTCCCGCAGAATATTCGAGATTAATACAGCGAACAGAGAAGGCGTTGTTATACACTTCTTGCACAAGCGTATCCGAATCAAACGAGAATTTATACACTAAGCAATCATCCCCTTCGCAATCGCTAGTCCAAAAGCGAGCATCATCATGTACATATATTTCATCAAATACACTTCCTGCTGGCAATGCAGAAAAGCCAAACTTGTCCTTACCGCTCGCTACAGCAGTTCTTTTACCAACAACCGTTCCTTTAGGAAACCATCCCTCCTTGGCCTTAAGACTTTTAGCGATTCCTTCTTTACCATTATTCGCATCGACATACGCAAATAGATGTTCCCATTGCTTTGACGAGGGAATCACCCAACCCGAAGGGCACAGTTCATCGTTCAATATATCGCGTTTGTCTCCTTTAAAGCTCGGATAAAATCTTCCGTACTTATCGCAATATATTCCGTCATCATCCTGCGGGCACACGCTTTCTTCGGAAGCGTAATTCAAGTTCTGCGCCATCCACAACTGATCGCCGATAACCACTTGTCTATAGACCTGATTGTCACGCTTATCGACAAAGGTCGCACCGACATTTCTGTCATACGGGACATCTTCCGGTTCTTGCGAGCTACTGGAGACTTCATCAAAAGAACAAATAATCGATTCACCGTCTTCGGTACAGTGAATTTTTTCCAAGCTGGAATCAGGTTGTTCAAGCTCTATCCACTTGGATTTCTTGCAAATATAACTTTGGTCTAAATCTTCAAGATAAATAATAGACCCCTCTAAAGCCTCGTCACATTCAGAAAGAGTCAACCGCACGGTATTATCCGGCAGGGAATTGCTATTTGACGACGTCGGGTTCTTTTTAGAAGAACTGCTCGACGTCTTTGTCGAAGAGTCGCCTTTTGTACTCGAAGACGACCGTACCTTTTTCCCGCTAGAAGATGATAATTGGTCAACAGGGACAAGTTTTCCGTTGTCACATACGTAATAAGATTCCTGAGATTTCAGAAAAACGCGAGCAGAATGCAGTTCTTCGGAGCACTCATCCTCTTGTTTAACGGTTTCGTCGACACCGTCAGAAGTACCAGAATCACTAGAACTACCACAAGCGGAGATAAAAAACGCTACGAGGAGCGCCACGCTTGCGACAACAGAATTTTTCGTCAATGAAGAATTTTTCATATAATCCTCTCGAGAAGGTATTTACTCAAGGAATCTTTTTCGGGAAACATTTAACGAAGTCTTCTCAGGCCACGGGGCATCGGGACTTCGGTGCCGTCTTCCTGCAACAGGTAAATGTTGTCGAGGCTAATGTAGCCCGTGCCGCTGTAACGGGCGCGCCACGAGAAATTCTTGATTTGCTTCGGGTCGAGCTGTTCGACGGTCTTTCCCCAGCCTTCCTGCGTCATGTTTTCCCAGATAAGCGTGTCGCGCACCCAGAAGCCGTGCGTATTTCTAAGGCGCACCATGAATTCGTCGTAGTCCTTCACCTGTTCGCTTGCAATCTGCACTTCAAAATATCCATCGGGATTGCTATGGTTCGTGGCGTAGTCAAACACGATGCCGACCGATTTGTGAACTTCTTCGGGAATGATATAGTAGGCGCCAGCAAAGTTCGGCCACCCCTGCGTAGGAGGCTGTTCGATCATAAAGTCGTGACGGATAAAGCCGCCGTGCGGAGGCGCCCCGTTAAAGACCTTTGCGCCGATAGTCGTCGCATTGTCTCCGTTTGCCACCGGGAACCAGTCGACAGCATCGAGGCCGTTATCAAAGTTCTGCATCACGCTCGTCGTGCGGTATTCGCCGCGGACGCGGAACGGGATCTTAAACACGGTCACTTTTTTGCCAAGTCCCTGAATCGCCACACGGATTTCGCGCGCGCCAGAATACATTTCCACGGGGATAGGAATCTTCACATGGAAACTTTCGATAGACGCATTCCACTTTCCGTCATCGGGCGCCACCTGGATTTCAAGCAAGCCCTTCTTGCCCCAGTTGTCAATGGTCACAGAACCGTTCGTCAGCTGACCATCCTGCTGTATCGCGGTCACGAACAAGTCGATTGTATCGCCAGCCATCAGCACCTTCTTTTCGAGAGCGGCCGTAAGCACCTTGGGCATTGCGGCAGTTTCCTTGCCGAGACCAACGACCTTCGGGTTAATCTGGACGACAGCAAGTCCAAACGGCGGGACCGTAATATCCTTGCTCTTGCTCGGATTCAGGCGCCGACCGCTCGGTCCCATTTTCGGATACGGATAGGCGTTCTGCGACGTGCCCACCCACTTGAACTGATCTTCGCCAAAGATTTCCACCTGAGTGCGTACCAGGTCGCCCTTCGAATCGCCCTTGACGCTTGCACGGTCAATCTGAACCACCTGCGGAGCATCTGACAAGTTTACGATCATTACACGGGCGGAATCGCCCTTGCCAATCGCATACGCCTCGATATCGCGGCTGGTACTCTTGACAGGCAGCACGGCAAAACCGTTTTCGAGGAAATCCATAAACGTCATGTAGAGGCCAAAATATTCCGCCGTCGGTTCAAGCGACTTCCAATGATTCCAGGAGCCTTCCTTGAGGAGCGCCGTCATGCTGATGGTTCCCCAGGTGTCATCCGGGCCCTTAAATACGTTACCGAAGGCATCCCACGGGAGCACCTGCAGACGGTTACCGAAACGCACGGCATGTTGCGCAAAGATGCTTGCCACAGCGGCCGCCTGCGGATAGTCCATCAGCAAGCTGAAGCCCTGCACGCATGTGCTGAATTCCGAGAGGAACACGCGGCGTTCCCCGTCGAGGTGACGTTTCATCCATACATCGAGCGTATCCATGTTCGGGCCCACGTCGAGCATCGCCTTGAGCATTTCGTGCGCGTCCGGTGCATTCGGCGTCCAGTACGGATAGTTATGCAAGTCCACCACGTCGAGGTAGCGCTTGCCGTCTTTCTTTTCTGCCTCGCCCACGATGCGCAGGAATTCTTCCATCCAGTACTTGCCATCCAGAATACCGGCTCCCTTCTGCATCATCTTGTGCGTACTCAGGAGCGGTCCGTGCAAGATAATCGTTGGATCCACCGCCTTCATGGCACGGGCGTATTCGAGGAATCGCGCCGCATAGTGCCTTGCTGAAATCGGACCGGATTCTTCCCATTCGCCGTCGAGTTCGTTGCCGATTTCCCACTGCTTAATGTTGTAGCCCTTGACCTTGTTCGCATAATGGACCCATGCAGCAGCCTCTTTCGAGGTT
This sequence comes from uncultured Fibrobacter sp., assembly GCF_947166265.1. Classification (NCBI taxonomy): domain Bacteria; kingdom Pseudomonadati; phylum Fibrobacterota; class Fibrobacteria; order Fibrobacterales; family Fibrobacteraceae; genus Fibrobacter; species uncultured Fibrobacter sp. The sequence continues at coordinate 8,129 of NZ_CAMVDO010000054.1, forward strand.
CCCGTTCCCGCGTTCACGCAGATAACGGCCTTTGCGTTCGGGAGAGTCTTGATATAATCCATGAACGTCTCGAAATCCCACTTGATATCGGTCCAGTCGGTGCGGGCCTTGTCGCCGTTGCGGGTGGACATCGCATAGAACTTGTAGTTGTTGCCGCCAAGCAGGTCGGTCTCGCCACTATAAAGCTTCATTTCGCGAATCTGTACGCCCTTGCTCGGGAGTTCCTGCGCCTTGAAGCGGATAGCCACGTAACGTGCGCGAATCTGCTTGAACTTGTACTTGGTCGTCGCACCGGTCACCTTGACCGTGCCCGCCAACTTCAGCTTATTTTCAAGCGCCTGGTGTACGCCCGGATACTCGGCGTAATCCTCTGTCCAGTAGGAAAACTCAAAGGACTTCGGGCGCAAATTGCCCCAGTCAATCTGCAAGGAATCCAGGTTCTGCTTTTCGGGGAATTCCACCACAATCCAGGGCGGGTCCGCCGGGTCCAAAATTTCGCCCCACCACATGGTTTCCATATTGTCGTCGGCCAGGTGACTGCGACGCACAAATCCGTAGTTGTCCTTGGTGGTGCCGCGGTAAATCGTTTCGCCCAAGAAACCGCGCGCCCAGCGATTCTCCTCTGAAATCCAAAGTCCCGTGCTGTCGTACTTGCCGATACCGTTCCAGTGGTAATCATTGGAAAGGCTCCCGTTCGGGAAACGGAACAGCGTATAGCCACCATCGACTAGGGCCGGGGTCATGTCGTAATAGCGGCTAGGCGGATTCCAAATCGCCAAGTCCGCAGACATCATGTTGTCTTTGTTGATAACGATACCCGGGTGCAGGTCATCGACCTTGATGACGTTCTGGGCGGCAAAGGCGGCAGAGCCAAGGGAAAGCCCTGCCAACGCGGCCATAGCAAAATGACGAGCAAAACGATTCTTCATAAAAACCTCAAGGTAAATATAATTCGGATTTAACGACACAGGGAATTTGAATCCAATTTCAAGTCAATTGATGTATGCATACGGAAATTAGATTGATTTATATGGCGCTCCGCGTAGAAAATATGGAACGGGTAAGTTTCCCCTACCGTAAGTCCAAGGGTATCTAAATCTACAGCACCTGCCATCTGGGGATGTTGACCTCCGATATCCACCACAAGCACATTATTGATAAACACCCACACATCGTCGTCACCATAGAAATCAAAGTATTGTCCAGGAACATATTCGAACGTCGCCTGAATTTTCATGGTGAAACCGAAATTGTGGCGTTCGCCATCGCCTCCACTCAACTGATCATAGTAAGGATTCGAAATTGTTTTCGCAGAATCCAAGAAGTCTAAATCATCTAACAAGAACAAGCCACCACGATTCGCTTCGTTACCTTTCGAAATCGCATTTTTCGATATTTCGGCAAGCCAATAGCCACTGCTATCCAACGAAATATACAAGTCTCGACAAGTGGCATTAGTGAGCGTATTTCCATAACCGTCGACAGCCAACGATTCAGGAATAAACCAGGAATCCAGATGCTCGGTAATCTTGCATTTTTCAGGAAATTCAGTTGCTCTGACGGGAACTCCATTCGGTCCAAGATATCGTTCCACCATCCCCTTCATCGGTCTGCCACTAGCAGCACATCCACCGGAACCGAAGTCTGCGCTAACCCCATTTACTGGATCGCCATTTTTTCCTTCTCCACTTCCATCACCTTTGTCGCCGTGCAGCCAGTCAAACATCATCACCGGAAGTTTTCTTATGGGGCAATCACCCAGAATTCCTGGGTAACATGTGTACAACCCGGGCTTTCCAACCGATTGTCCTATAATCCACAATGTGTCGCTCAGAGCCGCAAGGCTATCGAGATTGATTTCGGTGGAAATAGTAGGTTCTGTTTCAACAAGGCCATTAGAACCAACGAAGTTCGGGCCTACGGTTTGCTTGAAGTATACAAAAAGTCCATTTTCAGGCAACTCTATAACAGCTTCAAACCATCCACAATAATCCGGAGCAGCAATCATATTCGATTCCTCTCCATTAACAATCATTACCGCACTTGTATTTGTCCAGGGCGGCATAAAGCGAATAACCTTTTTGCTTCCAGCAACATTTTCAACCGTAGATGAAGACTCTTTACAAACAACCTCAGGCAAATCAAACGAGGACGAACTACTTAATTCAGCCTCGTCACTAGAAGACAAAATACTTTCAGCAGAGCTAGACTCTTCTGCAGGAACAGAGCCCCTGTTACTCGACGACAAGCGAGTCTCCGAACTCAATTTGCTATCAGATATTGAAGACGAAGATTGTTCCGTAACGGTCTCGGACTGTTGCGCAAGCCATTCATCATGTTCATCTTCCAATTTTTGTAGATAATCTGTACAGGCCACCAAAATAACGCATACAAAGGCACCCATGTATGCCATCAATTTTTTTAACATCAACACAAAAGCTACATCCTTTTTCATAGTCCCGTTCCTTAAAAAGCAATGCTTAAGCCAACACCAATAGCACCAACAATCGCAAGACCAATTCCGACTTTACGAAGATTCTGCCCAGCCTCTGTATCTTCATGAATTTCTTTGTACTCGGCTTCAGATGAATATTTCTTTTCGGACGCCTCTTTAGCCTTATTATTTCCAATAGCAGCGAGCACAATCCCTGTCACAGAAGCTACGGCGCTAATGCTCAACGGAACCCAATGTACACCAGAATCTTTTTTCTCTTGATTTACATTCGTAGGAATGCTTTCGCCCACCTTGCTATCAGTTTTTTTATCAAGTTCATCGTAAGCGTTAGTCGCCAAGGTTCTAACAGAATCATTCTTTTCCACATCTTTCACCACAGCACTTGACGAATCAGCTCTTTCTGCATCATTCGACACCGCGGGCAATGTATCCATTTTTTCTTCAACCACATTCGCCGCAGTAGGAATCGAATCATATACAACAACTCCAATCGTATCTGGTTTAGATTCGGAACGAGTCATTTTATATATTACCCTAAAAAAATTGGGCGACTTTTGCTTAATAATTTCTAAAAGTTCATTAACATCGGCACCTCGCCCATTAAAACTGGATATAAGCTTATTTCCGGCCGTTTCATAGAGTTCTGCAGAAAGCGTTAGCGAACCGCCAAAACTGCCAACTTGTGCTTGACAAATAAAATCCGCCGCAATATTCTTTCCTGTTTCAACAAGGCAACTTCCTTCGCAATCCTCTATTGCTTTCCCTGGCGGAAGCATTTGTTGAATATTTTCTCGAGTCATAATCACAAAGCCTTGATCCGCCGGAAGTTCCGTTACAGCCTGTTCCCGCGGTAACGTATATTTTCTTTCGCAAATTCCTCTAAGGGGGTAAAAAAATAGGATG
>NZ_CAMVDO010000055.1 GCF_947166265.1 uncultured Fibrobacter sp.
GCCCGGCCGTCGGCTACCCCGTGCTCCCGAACATCAAGGAAATCTTCAACGTCGCAAAACTCATCGACTTCGGCAGCGTAGGCATCAGCCTCACCGAAAACGGCGCCATGTATCCGCAGGCCTCCGTAAGCGGCCTCTACATCAGCCACCCCGAAATCGACTACTTCCACGTGAAGGTATAAATCAACGGCCACGCCACTTTCAACTCAACCCGCACTCGTTGCGGGTTTTTCAACATAAATGCATACAAACGCCCCCATCGCGGCAACCGCTTTTTCTAAAAAGAGATTATTTTAAAGGCAGGTTGTTTTAAAAGGGTTGTTTCATGAAAAATATTCTGACCGCGTTCTCCACGACGGCAGGCTTTGCGGCCGTACTCATCGCAAGCGCTACGACTTTGTCCACAGCCGCCACCGACATCACCGTCGACACGCAAAAAGGCATCAAGAAAATTTCACCGTACCTGTACGGGCGAAACATTGACAAGATTAGCGACGGTAATACCGAAGTCACCGCAGACGAAACCGCGTTCATCAACCAGATGCTCGAAGCGGGCATTCACTTTTTACGCGCCAACAACGGCAACAACGCCACGCGCTACAACTGGCGCCACAAAATGACCGTTCACCCCGACTGGTACAACAACGTGTATTCCCACGACTGGGCGATTACCGCGCAGAAAGTTCTCGACAACATGCCGGGCATAGACGCCATGTACGCCTTCCAGCTCACGGGATTCGCGGCAAGTTCCACCGACTACAACTTTGCAGATTGGAACTGGAAACAAGAACACGGCTCCTACGCCACATCGACACTCGACCTCGCGGGCGGCGGCGAAGTCTCCGAAGACGGCAAGACGCTTGTAAAGGCCGGAGACTACACACTCTACAACATGGAATGGCCCGCCGACTCCACCGTCGCCATTATCCCATACTGGAAAGACGAACTCAAGTTCGACATGAGCCGTTTCCAATACTGGAGCATGGACAACGAAATGGAAATCTGGCGCGGCACGCACTCCGACCTCGACCTGCCCGTCACCGGGGACTTCCTGGTAGAACACTACATCGACGTCGCCAAGAAGGCGCGCGCCCAGTGGAAAGACATCAAGCTCACCGGCCCTGTCGCCGCAAACGAATGGCAATGGTGCTCCGTGGCCTCGTACAACGAACAGGACCGCCCCAAGGGAGCAGACCGCAACTACTGCTGGCTAGAATACTTTATCATGAAAGTCGCCGAAGAACAGAAAAAATCCGGAATACGCCTGCTCGACGTTTTCGACATTCACTGGTACCCGAGCGAAAAAGATTACGAGTCGCGCATGAACTGGCACCGCGTACTGTTCGATACCACCTACAACTACTCCGGCGCAAACGGAATCAAGATGGTGAACGGCGGCTGGGATAACGACAACCAGAAAGAATACATCTTCAAGCGCGTCAACAACTGGCTCGAAAAATACTTCGGCAAAGATCACGGAATCACGCTTGGCATCACCGAGACAAGCCTAATCGACGAAGATGATCCGATGGTCACGGCACTCACCTACGCCTCGTTCATCGGCACCATGCAGGACAACGGAGTCGAGATATTCACCCCGTGGACATGGGGCGACGGCATGTACGAAGCAGTCCACCTGTTCAGCCGCTACGGACACGCGAACCGCATCGAATCCGTATCCACCAACGACTCGCTCGTTTCCGCCTACAGCTCCGTTACAGACAAAGGAGATTCCCTCACCGTCATCTTCGTGAACCGCGCCGAAAAAGACGCGCAGGACATTCAACTGAAGCTTTCGAACTTTGACGCATCCACCAAGCTCAAGACATTCACGCTTGCAGGAATCACCGGCGAGACCTTCGTATCGCACACGAACAACGCGCTGAAAGAAAACGCCGTAGAACTCAAGGTGCAAGGCGGCACCACCAGCGCAACGGGCAACTCCGCGAACAAATTCTCCGCAACACTCCCCGCCAAGTCGATCACAGCAGTCTTGCTCACCTCAGACACCCCCAAAACTGTAGGCATCGCTCGCAGGGCCACGACTCGCGCCGCAATACAGTACGGCGCCACAACCCGCTTCGACACCAAAGGCCGAAACGTCACGCACACCCGCACCAGCCCCGGATACTATATTTGGCGATAAAGTAAAAAGCTATACGAACTCAACTACAAGCTGTTTTCCAAGTGCATGAGCCAACTTGTAGAGAGTCTCAATAGAAGGCGACCCCTTCGGAGTCTCAAAGCGTTGGTATGCTTGCGGTGTAATATTGGCCCGTCGAGCGACCTCGCTTTTCTTTTGCCCTCTGCGAGCTTCAAACAGCTTGTATGCAATCTCAATCCGCGGAGAAAGCTCCACCGGATAAAGTCCCTTTTCCGCATCAGGTTTCGTCTTGGGAAGAATCATCGTATTACCAAGATCCAAGTCGCATTCCATAGCGCCGTCGAGGGCGTCCTTAGCCTGTCGGAGAGCCTCATCCTGCGTCTCACCGAACGCATTCACATTGGGCAAATCAGGGAACGAAACCACGAAACCCATGTCCTTGTCTTCTTCAATTTTCGCTGTATAATTCATGGTTACCTCCACTAGTCAAACTGTTTCAAGATACGTTTGAGATAAACACCTTCTATCTCATGCTTATTTCGTTGTATCGGAACGGGCCGCCGGCCTTGCTTCACAAATATGTGATGGTCGCCGTTGATACGCCCTAATTTCCAGCCTCTCTTTTTTGCGTAATCACAGATTTCTTTAAACTTCATAGATTAAAATACAATATATTTATTGATTTGTCAATAAATAAGTTAATTTTTCAAGGATATACGTTTTAATAACGCTCCAAATTCGAAGCGTTTTTCATTATTTTTAATGGAATCTATTATCCGTAGATATTCCTATGGAACGCAATTACCCCTGTCGGGGGATATAAAAATACCAGTATTTCTGGCCAGCTTTAATATAACAAATTTCTGATTAGTGTGAATAAAAAATCCATCATCTCCAAAATTTTTTTTTCATCAAAAAGCCAAAATGTCATTATTTGTCGCGCAAAGTGTATATATTTGAGAATATGGAAATAATTGCGCACATTCGCTCAATAAACGACAATTCTGTCGAAAAACAGCCTTTGGCCGATCCTGAAGGTCACTTGCAAGGTGTTGCTGCATTGGCAGAATCTTTTGCAAAAGCCTTTAATGCAGGCGAATTTGCAAAATGTGCCGGACTTTTGCACGATTTAGGTAAGTTCAAAACAGATTTTCAGAACTATATTCGCCAATCTTCGGGGTATGATACTGAAGAATCGGATGATTTTGGAGTTGGGAAGGTTGATCACTCCGCCGCCGGAGCAATTTGGGCCAATAAGAATATTCCCCAATTCGGTTTATTACTGTCTTATATAATCGCAGGTCACCACGGCGGTATTCCCAATTATTACGGCAAACTGGACAATCGACTTGCGAAAGAAGAGAATTTGACGGAAAGTTTTGAAAATGGCGGCAAAGAATTTCTTAGCGACATCAAGATTCCAGCACTAAAAGCTGCACCTGTCAAAAATCCAAGGGATCTTCATCTATGGGTTCGAATGCTGTTTTCTTGCCTAGTAGATGCCGACTTTCTTGATACGGAACGCTTCATGTCGCCCGAGAACTTCGCTTTGCGTGAAAATAGCCTTTCATTAAAGGAGCTAAAAGCTCGATTTGATTCATTTATGGACAAAATGAGCAAAAACGCACCTTCTACAGAGATTAATAAAATTAGAGCAGAAATTTTGTCCAATTGTCGTCAAGGAGCGATGAAAGAACCTGGACTTTTCTCTCTTACGGTTCCTACGGGCGGCGGTAAAACACTCGCCTCTATGGGATTTGCTTTGGACCACGCTATAAAATATGGCAAATCTCGAATTATCGTCGCCATTCCTTACACTAGTATTATTGAGCAAACAGCTGATGTTTACAAAAACGTGTTTAAAAACGGAGACGAAGATTTATCAAATGTCGTTCTAGAGCACCATTCTAATTTGGATCCAGATAAGGAAACGACTAAATCAAAACTTGCATCGGAAAACTGGGACGCTCCGATAGTTGTAACTACCAATGTGCAATTATTGGAATCACTCTTTGCTGCAAAAACAAGTAGATGCAGAAAAATCCATAATATCGCAAATTCCGTGATTATTTTGGACGAAGCCCAAATGCTGCCTCCAGAATATTTGAAGCCCATTTTAGGGGTGTTGGAGTCGCTTACTACTGATTTTGGTTGCTCAGTTGTTCTTTGTACGGCAACGCAACCGACACTGCAAGGGCATATTGGTGGAGATCCAGCACCACATGGCGAAGGCGGATTTGAAGGATTGCCTCGCAATAACGTGCGCGAACTTATAAAGAACCCGCAAGAACTATTTGAAAAGATGAATCGTACAAATGTAACGTATATTCCTGAAAAAATAGATTCTTGGGAAAAAGTTGCAGAGCAATTGATTCAGTATGACCAAGTTCTTTGCATTGTAAATACGAGAAAAGACTGCAAAGCACTTTATGACTCAATGCCTCCAGATACAATTCATCTTTCTGCATCGATGTGTGGTCAACACAGAAGCAATTTGATTGCTGAAATAAAACGGAAGTTAAAAAATGGCGATCCCATCAGAGTTGTAAGCACGCAGTTGGTAGAAGCGGGTGTCGATATAGATTTTCCTGTAGTTTATCGAGCTATGACTGGCTTAGATTCTGTCGCACAGGCTGCTGGTCGATGCAATAGAGAAGGCAAGTTAAAGCAGGGAAACGTTTATGTTTTTAATTCACCAAAGGAACCGCCTGTTGGCTTGCTCAGATTTGGTGCTCAAGCAAGTCAGCACATAATAGATGAAGACAAACTTGAAAATATTCCATTGATTCCCGAAATTTTTTCAACCTATTTTAAAACCTATTATAATCAAATTCATTCTTTTGATAAAAAGAACATTCTGCACGATCTTGATTTACGAAATAACCTAAAGGCTGAATTTAGGACTGCTGCGGAAAATTTTCAGTTAATTGACGACAATGCGCAGAAATCAGTTATTGTGTGGTATTCTGACGACAAAATAAATAGCCAGGAATTGATTGCTCAATTGGAGGCTGTCGGTCTTAAAAGAGATATTATGCGCAAGTTACAACGTTGCACAGTCATTATTCCTAAAAAATGTTGGGAAGAATTGCAGAAAGATGATTATATTACTGAAATAAAAGGCCCAGATGGTATTGGATTGGATATTTGGCAACAGGGAACATCTTCCCTGTATTCTGAAAAAACAGGCTTCTTACTAGATGGCCCTAAATTTGAAGGAACAGAGTTTATTTGCTAAAAGGAGTGTAAATCGATGGAACACTTTGGAAAAACATTTTGTTTAGATGTTAAGGGCGATTTCGCTTGCTTTACGCGCCCAGAAATGAAGGTGGAACGTGTCAGCTACGATGTGATTACACCTTCGGCGGCAAGAGCTATATTTTCCGCAATTTTCTGGAAACCTGCAATCAAATGGAATGTCAAGAAAATTGAGGTACTAAGTCCGATTAAATGGATTTCGGTTCGCAGGAATGAAGTCGGTGCCGTAGCCGTAAAGAACCCCATTATGATTGAAGATTCTCGACAACAGAGAGCAGGTCTTTTCCTGCGCGATGTTCATTATCGAATTTATGCGGAAATGGAATTTATCCCGATAAATAAGAGGCCAAAGATACTAAACGAGATTCCCGAATCATTAGTCAGTGACGAAGAACGACAAGAAATTCGCAAGGATGAAAATCCAGGGAAATATCATGCGATGTTTGAACGCAGAGCCAAAAAAGGACAATGTTTCAATCAACCATATCTCGGATGTAGAGAATTTAGCTGCGAATTTAAATTCGTTGACAATCCTGAAAAAGCCGCAGAGGAATACCCTGCTATACCGGAAAGTCGCGATTTAGGATTTATGCTTTATGATATGGATTTCGAACATCCCAATTCTGATGGAAGCATTAACCCAGCTTTTTTCCGAGCAACCATGGAAAATGGAATTGTGAATATTCCTGATTGGGATAGTGAGGAGGTTCGTAAATGATTTTACAAGCTTTGTGCGATTATTACCAAAGAAAAGCAAATGATCCAGAAAGCGGAATTGCACCGGAAGGTTTTAGTCGTGAACAGATTCCTTTCTTAATTCGTTTGAATTCTGATGGAACCCTCATTGGCCTCGATGATACTCGAACACAGGAAGGCAAACGACTTGTTGGTCGAAAGTTTCTTGTGCCAGCCGCCGTTTCCAGAACAGCCGGTATAAAAGCCAATTTGTTGTGGGATAAAGCAGAATACTCGTTAGGAATTCCTGACGGGCTAAAACTTGCAGATTTAGAGAAAAAAGCAAAAAAAGAACCTCAAAAATATACAGAAGAAACTATTTCTAAAGAGACTGAATCTTTAAAAAATAAGGCTATCGCCAGGCATCAGAATTTTATCGAGACCATCAAAAAATCATATATCGCAGGGAATTCCAATGTTGAATTAGTATTAAAATTTCTTGAAAACGACCCTGTTAATCAAATTGAAGAAAAAATGGGTAATGACGATATTTGGATTTCGATAAAAGATGAAAATCCGAATATAAGTTTCATTATTCAGGGATGTGATGAACCTGTATGTTCTATGTTCCAAAAGGAGCTTTCAAACAACAAAACCTCTTCTGAATCTGAAGATAAAGGAATATGTTTAATTTCGGGCGAGAAGTCCTCGATTGCAAGAATTCATCCGATGTTAAAAAATGTTGTTGGAGCCCAATCATCAGGTGCCGCAATCGTTTCGTTTAACAATCCGAGTTTTACGTCGTTTAACAAAAAGCAGAATTTTAACGCCCCAATTTCAGAATCCGCAACATTTGCCTATACAACAGCTTTGAATATGCTGCTTGATAAGAATTCTAGAAATAAGATGCGTGTGGGCGACATGACTATGGTTTTCTGGTCAGAGAAATCTACTCCATTGGAAGACCTCTTTAGTGATTTATGGTCTCTTCCTACAAAAGACAATCCAGATGCGGATATAGAAGCTGTTCATAAACTATATAGCAGCATCAATACTGGCGCATTCATACAAGATTCGGGTACACGCTTTTTCTTGTTAGGTTTATCACCGAATGCAGCACGAATTGCTATTCGCTATTGGCAAATAGGAACGGTTGATGATGTATCGCAAAAGATTAAACAACATTTTGATGATTTAGATATTGTCAAACCAAATAAGGATAGTGGAAGATGTGCATTGATGCCAATGCTTGGTTCTATAGTTCGAAAACTTGATGATTTGCCTCCAAATCTTTGCGGGGATGTGGTTAAAGCTGTTCTTCAGGGAACTCCTTATCCGCAATCCCTTCTACAAATGATTCTTCGGAGAATTCGAACAGATTTTTCTGCATATCCATCCGATGAAAGAATGAGAGCCGCTTTGCTAAAAGCATTCTTGAATCGCAAACATAGATTTAATAAAACAACAGACAAGGAGATAACCGTGTCACTCGATAAAAATAATACAAATCCAGGTTACCTGTTGGGCAGACTTTTCGCAACATTTGAGTATTTGCAAGAAAAAGCCCAACCAGGAATCAATGCCACCATTAAAGACCGTTATTATGGAGCAGCCTCATCAACTCCTTGCACGGTATTCTCTCAACTGTTCAAGTTGAAAAACCATCACTTGGCAAAACTTGAAAATTCCGGGCTGAAGGTTTATTTTGAAAAACTTATTGGAGAAATTACTGACGGCATTTCCTCGGATGGTCTACCCGCTCATTTGAATCTCGATGATCAAGCCCGTTTTGCGATCGGCTACTATCATCAGCGTCAAGACTTTTTTAAATCAAAAGAAGAAAAATAAAACAGGAGTCAATCATGACACAAGAAAACATTCTCAAGAAACGTTATGATTTTGTCCTTCTCTTTGATGTGAAGGATGGAAACCCCAATGGCGATCCTGATGCGGGTAACTTGCCGCGTTTGGATGCCGAAACAGGCAATGGCTTGGTTACAGACGTATGTTTGAAACGTAAAGTTCGCAACTTCGTTCAACTCGCTAAACAAGGTGAAGCCGGTTACGACATCTTTGTCAAGGAAAAGGCAATTTTGAATAATGCTATTGACGAAGCCCATGATAGCGAAGCCGTAAAAGCACAAAAGAAAGATGCCGACAAAACAGAAGCGGCCCGTCAGTTCATGTGCGCCAAATATTTTGACATTCGCACTTTCGGCGCCGTTATGAGCACAGGAAAAAATGCAGGACAGGTCCGCGGTCCGGTTCAAATGACATTTGGTAGATCAATTGATCCTATTGTTTCTTCAGAACATAGCATTACTCGTATGGCTGTAGCGACAGAAGCAGAAGCTGAAAAACAGAAAGGTGACAACAGAACCATGGGACGCAAGTTTACTGTTCCCTACGGTTTGTATGTTTCTCATGGCTTCATTTCTGCTCATCTTGCTGCACAAACGGGTTTTAATGAAAACGATCTTAATGTTTTTTGGGAAGCTCTTGAAAAGATGTTCTGGGAAGACCATTCCGCAGCTCGTGGCGAAATGAATGTTCGTGGACTCTATGTTTTTGAGCATTCTACGGCATTGGGAAATGCTCCTGCCCACGAATTGTTTGAAAGAGTTAAGATTACAAGAACGAATGAATCAGCACCTCCTCGTTCTTTTGACGATTATCATGTAGAATTTAACACTGAATCCATGCCGGAAGGTGTTAATCCAATTCGAAGAATTGGTTAATTTCACCAAAAATCTCCTTTTGGGGAAGGATATTCCTTCCCCTTTTTCATAGGAAGTCTATATATGCCTTATTCCGATGATGACTGCATAGCCATTTCTGGCTTACAACATTTAGCGTTCTGCAAACGCCAATGGGGACTCATTCACCTAAATCAAGAATGGGCGGAAAATTATTTGACCGCGCAAGGGAAAATAATGCACGAACGAGTGGACTCAGGCTATCAAGAATTCCGGAGAGGTGTAAAGCAATTTTCTGGATTGCACGTCAGAAATATGGAACTAGGCTTGTATGGACGAATGGATGTATTGGAAGTTGAACAAACAGAAGGACCCTATGTAGAAATTCCCTGGATAAAACTAAGCGGAAACTGGAGATTGCGACCGGTCGAATTTAAGCACGGCAAGCCCAAGGACCATAACGCCGATTTAATACAGTTATGTGCACAGGCACTCTGTCTTGAAGAAATGACCGATTTGCCCGTTAATGAAGGTTCAATATTCTATTGCGAATTACGGCGTCGTACGGAATTTGAATTTGACGAAGATATAAGAACAGAAACCATTGAACTCGCCAAAGAAGCTCACCGATTAATTGCGAGCGGGAAAGTTCCCGAAGCAGAGATAAACCACAACTGCAAATCTTGTTCTTTAATGGATTTTTGTCAACCCAACATCGGAAATCAAAAGAAATTAAAGGATTATTATCAGGAGCTCTTCGGATGAAAATGATTCGCAATACATTGTATGTCACTCTAGAAGGTGCCTGGGTTCATAAGGATGGGGAAGCAATAACAATCCACAAAGAACATTCTAAAGTCGCCCAATTTCCTATTCACCAAATCGGTGAGATTGTTTGCTTTGGTTATGGGATTGGCGTTTCCCCTAACTTGACAGAATATTGTGCATCTAAGGGGGTTACCATCACTTATGTAGATGGCCGAGGAAAATTTCTTGCACGAATGCAGGGACCTGTTCATGGAAACGTCCTTCTTCGCCGTGCACAATACCGAATATCCGATAATCCGGAACAGTCTCTAGCCATAGCAAAATGCTTTGTTGCCGCAAAAATTCAGAATCAGCGGAATGTACTACTTCGTCATTTAAGAAACCACAATGGGTGTGAGGGAGAATCCGAAATAAAACAATCCATTGCTGCTATGGAAGAAGGTGTCGCAAGTATTAAAAGAGCTTGCGACTCTGCAGAATTAAGAGGCATTGAAGGAAATGCTGCGGACAATTATTTTAGCGTATTCAATTATCTTATTCTGAATAAGGATCCCGACTTTCGCTTTACATCAAGAAATCGCAGGCCTCCAATGGACCGAATTAATGCGATGTTATCTTATGCATATTCAATTCTCGCGCTAGATATTCGTTCAGCATTAGAATGCGTTGGATTAGACCCCTATGTCGGCTTCCTACATGTCGATAGACCAGGAAGGCCGAGCCTAGCTTTGGACCTTATGGAAGAATTCAGAGCGCCCATTGCCGATAGACTTGTATTAAGCCTTATCAACTTAAAATCAGTCTCTTCAAAAAATTTCAAAGCTTTACCAAACGGTGAAGTTGAAATGGACGCTGACACACGAAAAGCTTTGTTATCCGCATGGCAAAAACGCAAACAAGAAGAAATTAATCATCCCTTATTAGAAGAATCAATGCCGACAGGCGTGATATACACAGAACAAGCAAGATTGCTTGCTAAACATATTCGTGGTGAAATCGAATATTATCCGGCTTTTTTGTGGAGGTGATATGTTAGTCCTTGTCACATATGATGTTTCAACCGTTTCTGCCGCAGGAAGGCGTCGGCTAAATCAAGTCGCAAAAGCATGTAAGAACTACGGGAACCGCGCGCAGAAATCCGTATTCGAATGTGAAGTCGATCCTGCCCAATGGAGTATTCTGAAAAATACTCTTGTTAAAATAATTGACGAAAAACAGGACAGTCTAAGAATATACTATCTTGGTTCAAACTGGGAGCGCAAGATTGAACACATAGGAGCTCATGCTCCACCCGATATGCATGATTTATTGGTTGTTTAGGCCTTCGCTAACCTATAGCTCCACCAAATTCCCTAAGAAGTTAGCGATTTTGAAAACGCGATTTTCAAAAGAATTTTGACAATTCGTATATTTAATATTGCATAAACGCTAAAGTCTTTACGACATTAGCGAAAATGCCATTCTAAGCCCTTTTATAAAAAGGCGTTTGGAAAGTCCTATCGCACCCCTCGCGGGTGCGTGAATTGAAACCTAGCGTGCCGTGGCGGGGCGACCATCGGGAGATCGCACCCCTCGCGGGTGCGTGAATTGAAACAAAAAGGGCCTCGTTTGTAAACGCCATGAAAGAATCGCACCCCTCGCGGGTGCGTGAATTGAAACCATTTGACGAACCTCGCCCGCACAAACCATGGAATCGCACCCCTCGCGGGTGCGTGAATTGAAACATCATCCAGTCAGGAGCAAACGGCAAATTTACCATCGCACCCCTCGCGGGTGCGTGAATTGAAACCGTACCACGGAAAGTCAAGTGCGCGACATACGAATCGCACCCCTCGCGGGTGCGTGAATTGAAACCAAGCGCCTTTCCAATGGGCAAGTCAAACTTTAATCGCACCCCTCGCGGGTGCGTGAATTGAAACACTAGTGTCTGTTGATTCGGAGTTGAGCTCGATATCGCACCCCTCGCGGGTGCGTGAATTGAAAC
>NZ_CAMVDO010000056.1 GCF_947166265.1 uncultured Fibrobacter sp.
TCTTTACGCCTTCTTATTCTTACGAACTACGCAGCAATTCAAGCCTTCCTACCGACCTCCCGAAACTTGTGGGCGTGGGTGGCCGCTACGGCAAGATGCCTGAATACAATCAGGCTTTTGGAATGAGTCCGGTCGCAGCCTCTGTAACGGTTGTCGCGAATCCTTCGAAAAATGCGGTTTCCTTGACGGCGTCCGTGAAGAACAATAGCGGCGCTTCCATCAAGAAGGTTGATTTCTACATCGGAACGACGCTTGTGGGTTCTGCAACATCAAGCCCGTACACGGTGAATGTGTCGGATGTTTCTGGCGGCACCTATAGCGCCATCGCCGTGGCGACGGATGCGAATGGACTTGAAGGCGTTTCCACGTACATGACTTTCAATGTTTCCGGTGAACATGTACCGACGGTGGGGACGCTCACCAAGAACGGGGCGGGTTCCTCGAACCAGCGGATTACCTTGGGTGAATCCATTGTGGCGTTCAGCTACGTATGGGGAAATTCCGAAGGCGTGACCGTAACGGGACTTCCGAATGGTGTCAGTTACTCAATTAACGAAAGCGAAAATCGTGTGTCGATCTCAGGAACTCCGACGGAAGCAGGCGAGTACGTCTACACCATCGTAACGGTCGGTGCCGACTCGAATGCCTCGGTAGTACGCACGATTTCCGTTATCGATCCGAATGCTCCAGCAAGTTCTTCGAGCGGCGAGGAATCAACAACCTTCGGTAATCGGTCCCTGAACATTGCAACCGAGGCTGAAACCTCCCTCTATCGCATCTTCGATATGCAGGGACGCCCGTTGTTTGTTGGCGGACATAAACCGGCGAAGATGCCTGCTGCCCGTGTCGTCGTGGTGGAGTATACAAAAAACGGCGCCCTCAAACGCCGCTACATACAGTAGTAAAGTCATTCTCGACCGAAGGGAGGCCGAACAGCACTTGGTTACTTGTAACCTTAGTGCGCATGGTCCCCGGACGGGGAAAATCCAGTACTAGATCCCGTCGCTACGCTCCAGGATGACACGTTCGTGTCACTTTCTGCTGTCCAGTATCTTCTGAGCCTGTTTGGCAATCATGTCGTTGCCGTTCATCTCGATGACCTTCTTGAGTCGGTTAATGCCGTCTTCGGTCTCGATGTTGTTCGTGACGCAGATTTCTCCTAGAACGTAAAGGGCTCGCCGAGCGAAGTTCTTGTCCTTCTCGCGGGAAAGTCCTTTTTTCAAAAACAGGATGGCCGCTTCGGGGGAATTCTTCGCCTTGGCAATTTCGCCCCATTCCAGCCACTGGTTGCTCATGAGCTCGATATAAAGTGTCGGGCTCGTCATGCGTTCGGCAAGCGATTTCACGAGGGCTCCGTCTATGGGGTGTTCCTGCAAAAGTTGGGTCATTGCCTGGGTGAGCTGGCGCTGTGCCTGGTCGAACTGCCCGATTTTGGCGCTTGCAAATCCGGCTTCAATCAGGGCTCGCGTCTTTGCCTTCATTTCTGCCATCGGGTTGCGGCTTGCTACACGGCGAGCTCGTTCGTCCAGCGTGTCGCGCTTGATCTCGCTCTTGGTTTTCCTTCGCGTTTCAATCTTGAGTCCGGCAAAGGCGCCTCCGGCAAAAGCGATCGGGGAAAGGACGGTGACGGCCCCGAAAATTCCCGGATTGATAAACCAGTTGATTCCCATATCCAAAACGAGTCCCGTAAAGCAGAGTGCTGAAACAGGGGAAGAAACCATGTCTTTTCGAGGCGCGAATGCGGTGGCCCCGAGTAGGAACGTAAGGGCGATGCTCATGCCCATGTAGCGTTCACCGTCATAGTGGTCGAAGAAACTCGTTCCCGTAAGAATCGAAACCAGGACGCCGCCGAACAAGGCGAGTGCTGCGATGCTGCCCCACAAGATATACCATTGCCAGCGACGTTCCAGCTGGATGGTTGCAAATACAAAGAAAATGGCGAAAACAAGGAAACTCCATACGCTCGGGAAAAGCATCCAGCTGGTAAGCAGGCGGTCGTAATCTCCTTTCTTGGGAATGAACGCCATGTGGTAGCGTGTAAACTTGTCGGTATAGTTGTCTATCCACTGGTCGAGTTCGTGCTTAAAGTCGGCTTCGCCAGGGTAGCGGTTGTGCTTTTCGATAAAGGCCTCTTTGCCGCCCTTGGTCTCCCACCATTCGCGGAAATCCTTTTTCATGATTTCGATGCGGTCTTCTACCATGTACGAAGGCTTTTGGGCAAGCGCCCTTTCGCGGAACTGGTCGAATTCTTCGTTGCGGATTTTTTCGGTCGGCTCCAGGCCCACGGACCTGAATTGCTCCGCGCCCGTTTCTTCCCACCATTGGTTGAACGACTCTTCGATACCGCTTTCGTAGCGATACTGGTTGATAAGGGGCATCACTCCGGTGATGGCGTTGAATATGCCGATGCCAATGATGATGACGAAAGTCAAGTAGTGGATTGGCTTGACCTTCTTTAAAAAGAACACTAAAGATTTTTTAAGGATACGACGAAACTTTTTCATATCCTGAATATATAATATTGATTTTCAAAAGAAAATTTTATTTTTCTTAAAAGCGGTTGTATTCGCGCAGCTGGTTCCACAAAAAGTCGGTGTTCACGTCGCGGTAGCCCTGGGCGTTGACTCTTTCGCGCAGCTTGTGTGCAATGTCGAAAAGATTGGGACTGTTCTGCATGCGTTCGAAGCTGTCGAAAATCGTGAGGTTGTCAATCCATTGCGTGAGCTCGGGGAACCTAGGGTCGTGAAACCTATTCTCGCGGCCTGACTTCAGGTATTCCAGGTAACGGTCCGTGATGCGGTAACCGTCTTCGATAAAGATATCCATCGAATGCGGGAAAAGGGGTTCGCCCGTCAGGTATTCATGGACAATGATTCCGAAACTGAAATAGTCTACCGATGTCGATAGGTTTTCGCCCATAATGGCCTGTTCCGGTGCGCTATAGCAGGGAGTCATCTGGCCGCCGTATTCGGTGACCGTCTCGCGCATTTTTGCCTGGGCGTAGCCGAAGTCGCACACGAGAATCTTGTGGTTGTTCTTGTGTTGCGGATTTTGGCAAAGCAGAAGGTTCTTGGGCTTTAAATCCTTGTGGACAATCTGGTAGTAGTGTAGCTGGCTGATGGTATTGGCGAGGTAGGCGAGTTGCGCCACGCGGTGAAGCACCTCGTCGTCGGTCAGGTCTTTCTTGAAAAGCCTGTCCAGCGAACAGCCCTTGATAAATTCCATTTTCAGGTACGGGTGCCTGCCTGCAATTCCTCCGCCCATGCTTTGCACCACGCCCTCGATGTTGGTGGCGTGTACAAGGTTGTTGATGCGGATTTCGTCCTGGAAAGCGCTCAGGAGCATATTCAGACGGTGAAGCCTGTTCCTGCCGGGGGAGGCCCAGAACTTGCAAATCTTGACGACGATTTCCTGCTCGACATAGCGGCTCGGATCGTTCGGGTGTTCCAGCCAGTATTGGGCACGGTAGAGGTTGTTCGTGCCTTCGAGCGTAAGGGGTTCCACCAACTGGATGTGTTGCATGGCCCCGTTATGTAGATATTCGGGATTCTGGTCAAACCACCGCTGGTATTCTTCCATGGTGTAGTTTGGGCGTAGAGCCAGATTTCTGGATACGCGGTCTAGAGTCTCGGCCAGAAAATTACGAATCATGCCGTAAATGTAGAAAAACTATTCCATCGTTTTTTCGAGCGCTTCGGTAATGGCCTTGTAGGCTTCGTCCACGGTGTCGCACATGTGGAACAGCTTCAGGTCATCCTTGTCGATCATTCCGGTATCGGCGAGGTGCTTCCAGTTGATAACCTTGTTCCAGTACTTCTTGCCGAAAATCACGACGGGCATTCGGTCGCCGTATTTCTTGGTCTGGATAAGCGTCAACAGTTCGAACATCTCGTCGAGGGTACCAAAGCCGCCGGGGAACACGACAAGCGCCCTGGCGAGTTTCATGAACCAGTACTTGCGGATGAAGAAGTAGCGGAACTGCAGGTTCAGTTCGTCGTCGATGTAGGGGTTCGGATGCTGTTCGAAGGGGAGCTTGATGTTGAGGCCGATGGAGGAAGTTCCCACGTCGTTTGCGCCGCGGTTGCCCGCTTCCATAATGCCGGGACCGCCACCGGTCATGATGGCGAAACCCTTATGCTGCTTGTTTGCCCAGCGCCCAAGCTTGGCACCGAGTTCGCGGGCGGCGTCATAGTATTCGGCGACAGCTTCGAGCCTTTTGAGTCGTTCCAGTTCTTTGGCGTTCTTGCATTTTTTGCGACGCTTGAGAATCTCGCTCATGGGGAGCGTACGCGCCGAACCGAAGAATACGATGGTGTTCTTCACGCCTTCTTCTGCAAAAATCAAGGAGGGACCCATGAATTCTGCGATGATTCTGATGGGACGCCCTACATCGCTGTCGATAAATTCCATATTGTGGTAAATCATTTTACCCGGTGTTGCCTTGATGCTCTTTTTCGTCGCCATAAGAAACTCCTTTGCAAATTAATGACTTCGTTTCCCTGTTATGTCATCCTGAGGTGGTCCGACAAGCTTGCTAACCTTATTAAGGTCCCTGAGCCTGTCGAAGGGCGAAGTCGAAGGATCTGTTATCAAAATAATCTTTGGTATATCAAAAAGCAACAAAAAAACGCTTTTTTTCTACTTGCAAGCTAAAAAATCTTTATATTTGGGGTATGCTAGTTAAAATTTGGACCGACAGCTTTATTATTACCGGTGAAATCGATACGCTCCGCGACGAGCGCCTCACGGACTATATCCGCGAAAACAAGGACTTTATTGCCGTCACGCAGGTGCGCGTGAGCGACAAGAGCGAAAAGGACCTGTTCCGCACTCACTTCCTGAACGTGAGCACCCGCCACATCGAAATTATCTTACCAGCTGAATAAAGACCGCTCGCGCCCAATTATATCAGTTCGTACCCTGAGCGCTCGCTCTCGCCAACACGACTCGCTTGCGCAGAGTCGCTTATGGCACACAGAAAGACCGAATCGTCTAAAATCAACGGTCTCCTTACTCTAGAGCCGATTCTTTCGCCAACACGACTCGCTTGCGCAGAGTCGCTTATGGCTCACAGAGTTGCCTTAGAACTCCATCGCGATTTTCTTAATCAGGTAGCGGCGGGAGCTTTCGTCGAGCTTTTTCGGGTCGAATTCCACACCCATCAGCGCTGCGTAAATATTGAACGGACTCACCGTCGTTCCCATGTTATTGCACTTCACCTTCGTGATGATGGCGCCGCCTGCAATCTGGATTCCAAGCAGGTGTTCGTTCAAGTTGATTTCCTGACCGCGGTGGTTGAGCACTACGGGTAAGGTCTTGCTTTCGAACTTTTCCATGATGCCTTCGGGAATTGCGTCGGGCGTGAACGAATAAATCATTGCCGTCGGCATGTGCTTGCTGAGCTTTTCCTTGAGCGGCTCGATGTTCACGATTTCCATGCCGCGCGGGAACGGCCTTGAAAGTTCGGCCATGATCTTCGGCAAGTTCTCCTTGGAAATGTCAAGCGGTTGCAACAGGTCGACGCTGATGACTTCGCAATAAGTTTCAAGACCGAGCGGTAACGCGCCCATGTTCGAAATACGCGGCTTCGGGCTGAAGCCTTCGCTGAACTTGATGGGAATGCCTGCGCAAAGGAACGTGCGCTCGAAGAACGAAAGCATATTCTGGTGCGGCAGGAATCGGCTGAGGCCCGTCTTCTTGAAAGTAATCTTGTAGCTGTGGCAGCTCTTTTGCGTGGGGCGGCGTTCGGCGACAAGCTTCTTGATTTCTTCGGGCGTGCGGCTCGGGGCCTTGTGGCGCACCGGGTCGTTGGCGAGCTTGATTTCTGCGCCGAATCCTGGAATGCCGCACTTCTGGCAGTCGCCCCATTTGCAGTTGGGCACCGGCGCAGAATCTTCCTTGAAGGCCTTTTCCCATTCGCCGCGCAGATATTGCTTGGAGGTTCCCGCGTGAATGAAATCCCACGGGAAAACTTCGTCCTTTTCGCGCATGCGGTACACCCAGCTGGTGTCGTAGCCACATTCTTCCCAGACCTGCTGCCATTTTTCGAAATCGAATCGGTACGAGTCGCTTTCGAAGATGATTCCCTTCTTGTAGGCAGCGTAAATTACGGGGCCGAGCCTGCGGTCACCGCGGCTGTAAATCGCTTCGAGGAAACTCGTTTCCCAGCCGGCCCAGTTCACTTTCACGTTCGGGTGCTTGAAGAATCTTTCGCGCACGTAGCGGATGTGCTTGAGGGCGGTTTCCTTGTCCATGAACGGTGCCCATTGCAGTCCCGTAAACGACTTCGGAATCAGGATACCCATACTTACGGCAATCTGGCATCCTCGCAGGTACTTGCGGCCGATTTTCACGAGGTTCTCGATCAGGTTGCAGAACGCTTCCATGTCTTGTTCATTTTCCGTCGGGAAACCGATCATCGTGTACAGCTTAATCTTGTTGAACCCGCTGCTGAAGGCGTGCTCGGCGGCGTTGTACATGTCCTGGTCGCTGATGGTCTTGTTGATCATCTTGCGGATTCGTTCGGAACCCGTTTCGGGAGCGAAAGTTGCGCTGCGGCCACCTTTGAGGGCGGAAATTTTTTGGGCGAGCGTTTCGCCGAAAGCGTTCACGCGGATACTCGGAAGGCTCACGTCCACGGTATCAAAGAACGGGTCGTCAATGATGGAGTCGGTCAGGCCTTCTACGGGTTTATAGTCGGCGGTGGAGAGGCTGAGAAGTCCCAGTTCGCGTTCGCCGGTCGCCTTGATGCCTGCCTTCGCGATATCCAACACGTCATCGGGATCAAGTTCGCGGCAGGGTCTGTACCAGATGCCTGCCTGGCAGAAACGGCAACCCTGGGCGCAGCCGCGCATCACTTCTACGCTGAATCGGTTATGCACCAGCTGCATGTTCGCAATCAGGTTCTTGATGGGGTAGTTCTTCGGATCCATCACCGGAATGAACTGGCGGCGTACGCCGTTCGTATTCTGGTAGCTGCCCTTGGCGGGTTCTGCGGGAACGATGTCGCCAAATTCGTTAGTGACGGTAGGACGCAGACTCGGTACGTACACGCCGTCTATTTTAGACAAGTTCTCTAGAATCTTTGCGCGGGGGAGTTTTGCCTTGCGGCCTTCGCCTACGCAACGCAGGAACTTGACGATCATGTCTTCGCCGTCACCGATCATGAAGGCATCAAAGAAATCTACGACCGGTTCGGGGTTTGCCATGGCGGGGCCGCCTGCCACCAGAATCGGGTCTTCTTCACGGCGGTCTTTCTGCCACACGGGAATGCGGGCGACGTCAAGCACGTAGGGCACGTTTGTAAAGTTCAGCTCCGTCTGGAGCGTCATGCCCACTACCTCGAAATCGCGCACCGGCGTGTAGGTCGCATAGCTGTACAGCGGAATGTCGTACTTCTCCATTTCCTTCGCCATGTCGTCCCACGGGGCAAACGAAACTTCGCACAGCAAATCCGGCTCGCGGTTAATCACGTGGTACAATATGCGGATGCCGTTGTTGCTCATGCCGATTTCGTACTTGTCGGGGAACACGAACGCCATGTTGCAGAGCATCTGGCTGTGGTCTTTCACGACACTGTTCGCTTCTCCACCCATGTATCTAGCGGGTGACTCAACGGCGGGGAGAGCTAATGCAATTTTTTCGAGGATAGTCATAGGCATAAATGTAGATAATAAAAAAGGCCCCGTCTAGCTTGACTAGACGGGGCTTTAAAAGTATCTAGAGTATCATTACTCGTACTTGATCACGCCGGCCGGGCAGCTGTCAGCAGCGTCCTTGATTTCGCTTTCGTAAGCAGAAAAATCAACGCCTTCCTTGACCTTCATCTTTTCAGGAACTTCGAACACTGCGTCGCAAGTAGCTTCGCAAGCGCCGCAGGAGACGCATTCGTCACTGGATTCGTCCAGCCAAACTTTCGTGATTGCCATAATATACCTCTTGTGTCTTGGTTGAGTTTATGTATGTAATATAATAAAAAACTTAGTGTTGGATGAAAGAAAATTTGAAAAAACACTTTTATATTGATTAGTCTGTGTGCTTAAATATGTTTTTCGTAATGAATTTTTGAAATTGTCACACGGATATGAAAAATCTAACGATTTTTCTATAGGATTTTGCGTTAGCAAAATTGAATCCGAGAGACATCTATAATGCTTCTTTTCTAAATTTACCTCCAAAATTTTCAACGTCTATCAAAATTCACGAGAGGAATTCACCGAAAGATGAAAAAAGTGGTTGTAAAAATTGGTGGCAGCTTGGCAATCGACGAAGCCAAGCTCGCTGATTTTGTGTCGGCAGTCTCTACCCTCCCCGGTAGTGGCTGTCAGGTGGCCGTGGTTCACGGCGGTGGCAAGGACATCAACGAGAATATCGCCTTGCTCAAGGAACAACCGACATTCATCGACGGCCTCCGAGTCACGACCCCCGGCATCATGAAGATGGTCGAGATGACTCTCTCGGGCCACGTGAACAAGAAACTCGTACGCATGTTGCTGAACAACAACTGCAACGCCATCGGTATTTCCGGCGTAGACGGCAACCTGTTCCAGGTCGTCAAGAAGCAGGGCAAGGTGGACCTTGGCCTGGTGGGTGAAATCAAGCAGGTCAATCCGAAGATTGTCGCTGACCTGTGGAATGCGGGTTGGACTCCGGTGGTCAGCCCGATTTCCATTGGCGAGGGCCAAAGCTGGAACGTGAACGCTGACACTGCTGCAAGCGAACTGGCTGTGGCACTTGAAGCCGACCAGTTTGTGCTGGTGAGCGACGTGCCGGGCGTGATGGACGAAAACAAGAATGTAATTCCCGAACTGAGCGAAGCGGACGCCGAAAAGCTGATCGAAGCTGGCGTCATCTCCGGCGGTATGATTCCCAAAGTCCGCGAGAGTTTCAAGTCGATCCGACGAGGACTCAAGAGTATCCACATCGTGGGTTGGAAGGACGCGGAACACTTTGGCAAACAAATTAATGGAGATTTAAACTATGGCACAATCTTGCGCTAACCTGCTCGAACAGGACAAACAAATTATCGCGCCGCTCTACGGCAAGGCTGACATCAACTTTGTGGAAGGCGTTGGCTCTTACCTCTACGACGATCAGGGCAACAAGTACCTGGACTTCGTGGCTGGCATCGCCGTGAACGCGCTCGGTCACCAGAACCAGGCTATCAAGGATGCGGTGGTGGAACAGATGAACCACTTCAACCACATCAGCAACCTTTACCCGAACTACCCGCAGATCGAACTCGGCAAGGCCCTCCTTGAAATCACCAAGTTCGACAAGGCCTTCTTCTGCAACTCCGGTACCGAAGCCAACGAAGGCGCTATCAAATTCGCACGTAAGTACTTCGATCGGAAGGGCGAAAAGAATCGCCAGAAGATTATCACGTTCGTGAACAGCTTCCATGGCCGTACTTTCGCCGCTCTCTCTGCAACGGGTCAGCCGGCTATCCGCGAAGGCTTCGGCTCCATGCCGGGTGATTTCGTGCATGTCACGTGGAATGACTGCGAAGCTCTCAAGAAGGAAGTCAACAAGGACACTTGCGCTATCATGCTCGAAAGCCTCGCCGCCGAAGGCGGCGTGATGACCCTTTCTGCCGAGATGGTCGCGACCATCAACAGCCTGCAGAAGGAATGCGGCTGCCTCGTGATTGTCGACGAAGTGCAGGCAGGCGTGGGCCGTCTCGGAACCTTCCTCGGTTTCGAAAAGTATGGTCTGAATCCGGACCTCGTAACGCTTGCCAAGGGAATAGGTGGCGGTCTCCCGCTTGGTGCTGTACTTCTGCGTCAGCATATTGCCGACCAGCTCAAGGCCGGTGACCACGGTACGACTTTCGGCGGTAACCCGATTGCTTGCGCCGCAGGTCTCGCTGTCGTGAAGCAGATTCCGGGCCTCCTCAAGAATGTTGCTGAACGTTCTGCCCAGTTGAAGGCTGGCTTGGCCGCCCTTGTGGAGAAGTTCGGCTTCGCCAAGGAAATCCGTGGTGAAGGCCTGATTCTCGGTGTGGCACTCGCTGAAGAAATGCCGGTGGGCAATATCATTGCTGCCGCCCGCGCCGAAAAGCTCATGGTGCTTTCTGCTAAGGGCAACGTGCTGCGTATGTTGCCGCCGCTGAACGTGAGCGAAGCCGAAGTCGCTGAAGCGCTCGATAAGTTGAATGCTGCTTTTGAGGCTGCATCCAAAGTTGCGAAATAACCTGAATGTCATTCCCGCGCAGGCGGGAATCTCCCTTTCATGAGAAGAGCCGCAGTTCATCGCTGCGGCTTTTATAATCCTCATATCTCAGAGGGGCACAAGCCCCACTCTCGTTATTCCTTCACCGTCGGTGCCTGTCTCGCGACAGGAGCCAACTGGCCGTGTTTGCGGAACAGGTGCTTCACGAGCGTCCCGAATCCACGCAGCACGCGGTAGCGTTCACGCGGGTTCTTGATTGCCATGATGCCCTGACGCAGGATGTAGCTCGGGCGCAGGTAGAATTCGCGGCGGGCCTTGTCGCAGAAGTCCACAAGTGCCTGACTGGTGAGTTCTCCGCGCTGGATGGTGGTGCGGTGGAATCCGTCCTTGTCCAGCCACTGGTTGTAATCCTTTGTCTGCAATGCGCCGCTAGCGAGAGCTTCCTTGTAAGCCTCGGTGCCGGGGTAGGCCATGATGGGGTAGAACTGTGCCGTATTCGGGTTCAACTTCTTGGCGTAGTCAAGCGTCATGCGGAGCGTTTCCGGCGTGTCGCCCGGGTTACCCACCATAAAGCAGCCGTGTACCAGGAGTCCTGCCTTGC
>NZ_CAMVDO010000057.1 GCF_947166265.1 uncultured Fibrobacter sp.
ATTCCTATCGTCATCGTCTCGTCGGCGCTGCCGCCCTTTTCAAGGCCACTCTTGATCTTCACCTTCATTTTAGCGATGTAAGGTCCCGTTCCAACTAGACGTCCCTTATTGCTACGTGCATTCCACGCAAAGAAAATCTTGCCCGGATTATCGTAGCAGTTCGACTTTTCCGGATTGGACTCGTTGTAGAACACCTTCTTGTCGTTGCATTGAATGCTACCGTCAGAGTTGTTCACGAAATTTCCCAGATGCGTAAAGTAATAGGATTCCCACCCAATCTGAATCAGGGCTAGCGCCGAATCCCTATCGGCTCCAGTCGGCAGGTTCATAATCATCGTCGTCGCAAGTTCGCCAATGTTATAGTCCAGCAGCAATCCGGGAATGCCCAGGCTATCGACCACATCCTCGACCCTCTTGTTCGAACCGACCCGAATCGGCACGATATCGTCCTCTTCCTGCCACGGTGCAATTTCCTCGCTCAATGTCACAAGCCCAGGCGACTTGATTTCGACGCGCTGACTACCCGTGATGCGAACCTTCGGATTTCCCCAATGAGCGACATTGCCGCTACGGTCTTCAAGTAATCCGGGTTCAATCCGCACAAAGTCACCCACTTCAGGAAGGGCACCCGATGCAGACCTCCGGAAATAAATCTTGAACACGTTGCCCTGCGCATTTTTATCGGAACTCACGATGCTCAATGAATCCATGAAATTGGCCGTATCGCGGTAGAATACAAACGACGTCATTCCATCGGCAGCCGCATTGACAACGCCCTCGCTCAGGTTGATAGTCACCAAGCTTACTTCGTCCGACGTCGGCTCGACAGTCGCACTCAACACGACGGGCCCCACCTTGTCCTCGATCGAGGTATTCATCGTAAGCCTCACTTCTTCGCCCGAATCCTCGTCGGTATAGGTGTAGTGGTACAACAGGGATCCAGAATACACCTGGT
The DNA here is from genome assembly GCF_947166265.1 of uncultured Fibrobacter sp. Classification (NCBI taxonomy): domain Bacteria; kingdom Pseudomonadati; phylum Fibrobacterota; class Fibrobacteria; order Fibrobacterales; family Fibrobacteraceae; genus Fibrobacter; species uncultured Fibrobacter sp. Next base: position 956 of record NZ_CAMVDO010000057.1, read on the forward strand.
CCGCAAGCCCCGTGAACACATCCTTGCGAAGTCCCTCGGGATCGTACAGCGATATCACCGAATCCAAAATGACCAGCGGCCATACATTTTCCATTCCAGCGATCTTATGGAACTCCGTTCCGCCAAACGACCACGAAAGCGTATCGGGCACCACATCCTTGAAGCGCTTGCTAAAGGGTATCGAGAGACTGTCAGGAATTCCGTCTCCGTTCACATCGAACATCTTGGCCTTGTGCGCAAAGGGTACGGGCGGTTCCTTGAAATGGATATCCTTCCACGTCAGAATATTTGCTACACTGCCACTCCCGATCGTAAAGAAAGCATTCACCATGGCAGAATCGCCCACCACGTAAAAACTCGCATAACCCAGCGAATCCGTCGTAAGGCTTGTAATGCGCTGGTTGTTTTCGTCCAAAAAACTGAGCGGATATTCAGTATCCAAATTCAAGGGAACCACACAGTTGACCATCGAACCGCTTTCCATATTCCCGCAAGGAGTCGTCCCGAAAAGCACCACGATTTTCAACGGAACCGTATCCGGGTAAGTCACGTGAGCAAGCAGGGTATCGTTCTTGCCTCCGTCAAGCCCCATCGCATCTCCACGCAAGGTATAGCCCGTCGGATCAAAATACGCGGAGTCCGTCACATGGAACACATCCACGAAAGCAATATCCGGAAGCGGATATTCGGGAACCGTGAAGGTCACTACCTGGTACTGGCTACGGTCTGACGCCAGGTAGCAATACAGGGCGTACTTTCCCGGAGCAAGCAGGCGGGAATTAACGAAGGCAGAAGTGTCGACCTTGAAACTCGCCATATTCTCGCTGATAAAAATGCCGCCGTAATTCAACCCCGACTCAAGCATCACGCCGTCGGCAGGGAAGCTTCCGCCCTTCAGGATAAACAGGGAAGGAGCCAGCTGGTCGCGGGCGCTCTGCACGCTGGACACGTCGCAACTGATGGACTTGTCGACCAGCAGCTGGTGGAACTCGTACTCGACGGAACCGTCCGTACTTTCCTTCTGTTTCGAGAAATAAGTCCTCTGCGTCTGCAAGTTGATGGAGGTGCGCATCTTGAAGTTCGCCCCCGTCGCGTTGCGTTCGGAATAGAAAATGTGGAAAGGATAAGTTTCACCCTCGACCAACTTCAGGCTCGGATCGTTCTTGCCGATGGTATCCAGGTTCACGGCGCCTTCTTCGGGATTATGGCAGCCGCCGATATCCACCACCAGGCGGTTGTTGATATACACCCATACGTCGTCATCGCCGCGGAACTCGAAATACTGCCCCTTCACGTACTTGAACTCCGCCGTCACCTTCATGGCGTAGCTGTAGTTGTGCTTGCAACCCTGATGTTCCTTGTACTTGTCGTTCTTCGGGTTCGGAATCTTGCTCGAAGAATCCGCCGTATAGAGATACTCGAAATCGTCAATCGGATAGAAACCCGGATGCAGGGAATCGCCGCAGGTACCATCCAGCGGCTGCGAAATGTCGGCCAGCCAGAAACCTTCCTCGTCCATGGTCAGGTCGATATCGCGACAGACGGAATTCTTGTACTCGTTGCCGTCCACCACGATCGTTTCGGGAATAAACCACGTCTCGATTTCATGGGCCGCCGAACACGTGCCCCACGGATACACGGACGCATCCACGCGGGCGGGCGCCCCGTTCACCAGGGTATCCTGCACCATCCCCTTCACAAGGCCTCCGCACTTCGCGTTCGAAGCCGACACGCCCAGCGAATCCAGGTACGTCACCATGGTGTAGTCATTGCCATTGTAGATTCCACCGAAATCCACATCGATACTGTCGTCAAAGGATTCACCCGCCCAGTCGACGACCATCGCCGAAATCTTCATCGTGGGACAAATCCCGAGCACCTTGGGGTAAGCCGACGAAACACGGAAAGGAACCGTCGTCATCCACACCGTATCCGTCTCCGCAAAAATGGAATCCAGGTTGATCAGCTCGCCCGGGATAGTATCTAGACCGCTCCTCGAATAATATTCGAAGCCGAATGCCTGCCTAAAGTACACCTCCCAGGAATCGACATGCTTGTAAGAAATCCCCTGGTACCATCCGCAGGTATCGCTGCTGAAAGGCCCCATCTTAATCGTATCGTCGGGAACGATCATCATCGGAGTCATGTTGTCCCAGGGGCTCATCAGGCGAACCACCTTCGGTTCGAGCGGAGTAAACGAAAGGTCGAACTTGCCGCTGCTATTGGTAAACAGCCATGCCTCGTAGACACCCGTCGGGAAAAACACCGAAGCGAGCGGGCGCGACCCTTCCGCAAAATACGTCACCTGCGGCCATTCGTTCTGGCAACGGTACAAGTTGAACTGCGCCATCGTGGAATTCCAGTTCGAGGAATTCACCGTCTCGGGCGCAAAGTCGTAACGATACCAGTAAGGGTATTCGTCCTTCACCATCGGTGCGGGGTTGTTGACGATATTGTTCCCGACCGTGAAATAGACCGCGGTATCCCTGAACGAAGTGTTGGTACGCCACGGATGGTACACATGCAAGGTTCGCGTCGAATCGAAACATTCGCCAAGCGTACCGATCTTGGAATCTACCGTCGCCCCCGCCGTGCCGTCCACGAAAACCGTATCCAGCACCGAGAAATAGTCGCCCAGTTCCACAACACCCTTGGCGGGGTACGACAAATAGGGCGTATTCAGGCGGATAAAGTGGGCGGACTGTACCGGGTTCCGCGCAAGCATCGTAGGTGACACCGCACCGTAAAACCAGCCACACTTGCTAGGGTCATCCTGCGCAAAACGCATCATCACGGAATCGTTTCCAAAAATCATCTGCGGCAGAGCCTTGTTTCCCCAGGGGCTCTTGAACCACACCATCTTGGAACCCGGCGCCACGAAGGACTTCGTGTAGCTCATGTCCGACGGGTCCGTATAAAGCCAGACTTCAAGGTCGGTACCAAAAAGGGCGCTCATCTTGAACTCGCCGCCCTCTTTCCAGGCTTCGCCATTATTGTTGTTGTAATTACCATCGGCTGTATTCGGATAGATGCTCACCGTAAAGGACATCCAATCCTGAAAATCCGTCACGTCCTTGTTCCAGGTATAGCCGAACCAGCCATTACCCTCGTCGGTCGTAATCGTCGAGGAACCCGCACCAAAAGAAGGATTGTAGCCACCGCCAGCCCCACCAAGAATATGCAGAAAATAGCCGTCTTTTGAGGCATCGTTTCGCCATGGGGACTGGATATGCACCGTAAGCGCTGCCTGGGCGAACGCTACAAAAACAAAACAGAACAAAACCAACAAGGCCTTGTGCTTCATAAAACACGGCTCCTTTTCTCACAAACAACTTCACCCTAAAGATATATTTATTATCCCAAATAAAAAGAAATATCAGCTTTTTAACGGAAAAACGTTGAGAATAGCACAATAAAAAGGGGGAAGTATCCCCCTAATTGCAGCCTCGGCCAAGGTCCCCTGAGCTGGTACACCAAGCTTGCCGAAGTGCTGCCGAAGGGCCGAGTCTTCCATTACCCTCACGCCTAAGGGCTCCGCCCTTAAGAACCCGGATTTTAATCCTTGACAAAGCGAGAGTCGCGACAACAAGTTTACTTGTTGGCAGGACCGAGCGAACAAGGATAGCCTTTGGCTAATCCTTAACGCAACGAACATAGACGGCAAAGGACTTAGAGAGGTCGGACAGTTTCGCATTCACGTAGTCGCGGTTCAAGCTAATACCGTACGCGCTGTTGTCCCCATACTCAGTAGAACCCCAGAAATACGTGTTGCTGCCTACGCCATCGAAAGTGTCAAGGTACCTGAGGCCAGCAGGGAGCGCAGCAAACCCAAAATCATCTGTACCGTTGCCGTTAGCGAACCAGCCCTCATCTGTACTAGTGAACCAGCCCATCTGCGACTTGAGAATCTCGCCCGCATTCGACTGGCCGCCCACCGCCGTAAGCAGGGCTTCCCACTCGGACTTGCTCGGCAGATGCCAGCCCTCGGGGCAGATTCCCTGCACCTTCGCAGGCAAGGTACAGGTCTTGTGATAGCCGCAGTCCTGCGGATTGCCTGCATCGGTCGCAAGCTTTACCGAGTCTATTGCCGCCGCCCAAGTGTACATGCGTCCACCCACGTCGCAGTTCTTTGCAACATTGTTGTAGCACCAGCTCCTACCCTTCAGGCTAGAGGTCTTGGAACTATCAGCATAATTCAGGTTTTCGGCAAACCAAGTCCTGGAATATCCGCTACCTTTCGGAGCAATCGTCACAATATTGTAGACCATCTTGTCGCGCGGGTCTATCATGGTATCGTATTCTATTTGAGGATTATAATATATTTCTTTCGGATAGTCCCAACTCCAAATCGATGCACTAATCCAGCTGTTTGCAAAGCAGTAATACCTGTTCTTGCCGTCCCTTGTTGTAATGACCTTGCCTTCAATTGCGGAGGCACAGTCTTCTACTCCATTTTCCCTCATCCAATAATTGCGTATGAATTTCTCGAAATTCGGGGCTTCGCCTAGCCCCCAGTTTGTCACATTGTCGCCGATTTTTACGAGAAAGCCACCGAGATCCGCAACCATCGCCCAGTCGGCAATTTTCGCCTTGGTCGCGGCGGCATTTTCTCCGTCCCATTTGCCGTCCTTTTCCATGTCATTCGAAATTTCCGTCAAGAGTACAGAAAGCGCAGTCTCGTCGTCTTCCCCCTGCAAAAGAATCGAAATAGCAAGCAACGCGGCGTCTGCATCGGTCTTGCCAAACACATCCAGGTCTTCGGATTCACCCTTGAAGCCCGTGGTGTCGATATGGAACTGCTTGAAGATTTCCGCCTGCGCCTGTTTCTTTGCCGCACGGACAGTCATCCCCTTCTTTGTCACCAGGTAGAACACGCGGTCCTTTTCCAGATGCGTAAGCAGGTTCACGTTTGCGGACTTGCGCATCAGCATGTTCGTATATGCCTGAAGCTTTATCGCAGTCGAAGTCGGCTTGCCGGTCACCTCGTTCCTATATTTTCCGTCCACCACAATCAAGGCGTATTGGCTGACCAAGTCACGGGACTGGAAACTGTAGCGGCCATCATCGCTTGTAATTTCGCTTGTAAAGTTGCCGTTCGTCTGCTTGAGCGTACGACCGTCGGAAAGTTCATACAGCAACACCGTCGAACCCTTGAGAAACGGTCCCTTCTGCGAAAAGCCTGTCAAAGTATCCAGCGAAATCGCAATCTTCTCGGAATCGAGTTCCAAGGTGTCGGCATCGTCTGCGCCGCCATTGCCGCCAAATTTCAAATCGAAGGACTTTTCCCCGCACTTGACGGTCACCGTGGAATCGGTCTGTTCGGCAACAGAGCAGCCAACACCAGTATCACCCTTGTCGCCTTGAATACCTTGCTCACCATTCGCACCAGTATCACCCTTGTCGCCTTTGGCACCATTCAGCACCACGCCGATGGAATCCCCGTTGCAGACGATCTTTAAGCCGCTCTTGTCCTTGAGTTCTTGCGTCTTACAGCTGAAATCAACGTTCAAGTCTTCCAAGTTCGTGACACTCCACTCGCCATCGACACACAGACGGGTCGATTTATCTTCCTTCACGTAGACAATATCGCCCTCATCATCACCAGTACACTTCGGCAAGTCGTCCTCAGAGGCGACAATATCCATGCCCGTCTGGTTGATTGTATTATTTTCAACGGTATCACCGCAGGCAGCGAAAAGAGCAGCCACAAAACATGCTATGATCACCCCCTTACAGGGTGAAATAAAAGAGAAAACATTTTGTTTTTTGGATATGAAGGCCCCTTTGAATGTTCTACAACTTTCAATCTATATTTTTTTCTACAGAATGCAAATACGGCTCACTCAAAAGGGCCAGCGACAAGCGATAAGCGAATTAACGAATTAAAAGCGGTTCCCGGAAAGGAGCCGCTTTGTAGTATAACATAAAATCTGATTTGTTATTCCTCGTCCTTTACGCAACGAACAGAAAAGGCTCTGCCCTTATCGCCGCCGCGGTCCAGGGCCGCACTCTCGGTGTTGAAGGCCAAGTGTATGAAGTACGCGTAGTAGGAACCGGATTCTGTAGAACTCCAGAAGCGCGCGTAGTTGCCTTCGTAGTTGGAATAGCCATCTTTGTCCCTGTTGCCAGCAGGGAGCGCAGCAAACCCAAAGGCATCCGTACCGTTGCCGTTGTTGATCCAGCTCGTCTGCGACTTGAGAATCTTTCCCGCCGTCGACTGGTCGCCCACCGCCGTAAACAGGGTCTCCCACTCGGACTTGCTCGGCAGATGCCAGCCTTCGGGGCAGATTCCCTGCACCTTCGCAGGCAAGGTACAGTACTTGCCAGTCGGCAGCTGTCCGCAATTCTGCGGATTATCCGCATCGGCAGCAAGCTTTACCGAGTCTATTGCCGCCGCCCAGGTGTACAGGCGGCCGTACTTGGCGCAAGTGTCTGCGGAGTTGTTGTAGCAGTAGCTGTTCTCCACTTCGTAGTTCAGGTTTTCGGCCATCCAGGTATTCCCATCGATTACAACCGTCCTATACAATTTTCGATTACGCTTGTCTAACATTTCACCATATTCGACCTCTGGATTAAGATTTTCCGATGTTGTTTTTTCTGCCAAGATTCCATCGAAACAGTAAAATATTTTTCCATCAAGCAGGCTCCATTTGTTACTAACCTTCCTTTCTTCGTCATTATCACCATCGTTGCATATTTCTACGCCATAGGTCGCCGTGATATAGTTTTCAATCAGTTTTTCAAACTCACCCACAGACTTGCCATTACTCAGGCCCCAGCCTTCCACGTTCTTGCGAAAAACGGACAAATCCTTAGAAAACACCCAGTCGGCAATTTTCGCTTTTTTTGCGGAGTCTCTCCACTCGCCATATTCTGTGATGTCATTCGAAATCTCGGTCAACAGCACCGAGAGCGCCGTTTCGCTGGAATCCCCCTGCAACAAAATCGAGATGGCAAGGAGCGCCGCATCGGCATCGCTTGAACCAAACACGTCCAGGTCTTCGGATTCACCCTTGAAGCCCGTGGTGTCGATATAGAACTGCTTGAAGATTTCCGCCTGCGCCTGTTTCTTTGCCGCACGGACAGTCATCCCCTTCTTTGTCACCAGGTAGAACACGCGGTCCTTTTCCAGATGCGTAAGCAGGTTCACGTTTGCGGACTTGCGCATCAGCATGTTCGTATATGCCTGAAGCTTTATCGCAGTCGAAGTCGGCTTGCCGGTCACCTCGTTCCTATATTTTCCGTCCACCACAATCAAGGCATACTGGCTGACAAGATCGCGCGACTGGAACGTATAACGACCGTCATCACTCGTAATGACACTCGTAAAGTTGCCGTTCGTCTGCTTGAGCGTACGCCCGTCGGAAAGCTCATAGAGGTAGACCATAGACCCCTTGAGGAAAGGTCCCTTCTGCGAAAGACCGCTCAACGTGTCGAGAGAAATGGCAATCTTCTCGGAATCGAGTTCCAAGGTGTCGGCATCGTCTGCGCCGCCATTGTCGCCAAATTTCAAATCGAAGGACTTTTCCCCGCACTTGATGGTCACCGTGGAATCGGTCTGTTCGGCAACAGAGCAGCCAACACCAGTATCCCCCTGTTCACCGTCATCACCTTTATCCCCCTTGGCACCGTCTTTACCCTTGGCACCGTTCAGCACCACGCCGATGCTATCGCCATTGCATATAATCTTGAGACCGCTCTTGTCCTTGAGTTCCTTCGTGGTGCAGGAGAAATCAAAATCCGAAACCCCTTCCGATTCCTTCAACGCGAACCACTTGCCGTCCACGCAGATGCGCTCCGAAGTCTCGCCCTTCACGTAGGCATGACTGCCTTCGTTGTCCTTGTTGCATTTAGGCAATTCCGACACGTCAGCAACAATAGCGGTATGTTCCGCTGCCACCTCGACAATTTTTTCGGTTGTTGAATCTTCGCCGCAGGCGGAGAGAAGGGTTGCAACGAATAGTGCGGCAATCAAACTAGTTTGATTTTGGTTCATTAGTCTTGTAATCTTTTGCTTCGCCATAGTATTCCTCGCGATGACGTGAATAAAAGATGCTTGGAATCAGTCCATACATACAAATGTATGATTACAAAATAGAATATCAATCACAAATAAATTATCAATTAATTAAAAAAGGCACCCTATCGAGTGCCTTTTTTCTAAAACGCAGGGCTATTCGCCACATTTACCGTATAAACCAATCTTATAAATGCGGATGGTATTCTTGACATCCATGTGGCCACAGGAATTTTCAGGACTGGCGCTGTAGCAGGAACTTAAGCCCATCTGGGAATGGTTTACTTCTAACTGAAAGTACATGCTGCTTTTTAGAACCTCTTCCAGTGAAGGCGTTGAAGCCGGTGCCCAGCTAAGAAGCTCCAACTCGTTAAAGTCTAATTGAAATACCGACTTATTTCCTTCGCTCTTTGGAACATTTACGCGCCAGTACCACTGCCCCTCGGCAGCCGGGAACATCTGAAAGCTGCTGTTCGACTCATAAATCAAGCAGATTCCCTTCCAGCCGCTAATGTCAACAGGCTTTTCATCAGGAGAAAAAACAAAGCCAATAGTAGCATAAGGATCTATCTTCGGCACAAAATTGCGGTTTGGCCAATACTCATCTTCACTGGGCACATATTCAACCCAGTCGTAACTTAAATTGAAATCGACAATCATTGCCGTATCCGTATAGGTAAATTCAACGGTAGACTTACCATCAGGTTCGTCCTGCGCATCAACATGCGTCCACCACCAGCCATCATGACTGAGACTGTCGAATGTGGCAAAATTCTCCTCGGTCAAGGCATCGTTGAAGAATGTCCTTACGCGCTTACCATACGACGGAAGCCAGAGAACATCCTTCTCGAACTTGATCGAATTCTCTTGGGTGGTGCTCTCCTGATTCTCTGCGCTCGTGGAGCTGGAATCGTCGCTGCAGGCGACAAAACCTACCGTAAGTGCAAAAATGCACACGCTCGTGAAAAGCTTATTCATATTTCTCTCCTTGACTTATTAAAAATAATGTAAACTAATCGAAACAAAAAGTCAAGTAAACTTTTATAAACAGCAGCGAATCACACAGAAAAATCAAAATAATCATGGGGGGGGGAAGCCTCCCCCTCGCGAAAGCCCTGCCAAATCCGGCACGGGCCTCCTTGCGATATCTGCACTCACTCGCTAGCCGGCTGCACCGGGGCTCGTTCGTCACAGATCTCGCGGTCGGCCCTGACATCGGCACAGGTCTTCCGCTACCCCCTCGCCTAGGGGGCACCCCCTAACACCCCCGCGCCTAAGATCCCCGCCTTCGCGGGGATGACGTCGCGGGAAACGCGGGGCGGCGCATAAACGAAAAAGCCCCTTCCACTGTTTACAGTGAAAGGGCCGTGAGCCATAAGCGACCGGTATTGACCGGTCGTGATGGCGAGAGTGAGCGCCAGCCCGGAGCATCCTTGCCGGAACGTGGCGCGAGCGGTCTGTAAAAACGAAGAGGCCCCCTGCCAGTTAGGCAGGGGGCCTCGAGAATCCAGCGGCGACCTACTCTCCCGGGCCCGTGGGCCAGGTACCATCGGCGATG
>NZ_CAMVDO010000058.1 GCF_947166265.1 uncultured Fibrobacter sp.
ATCGCGAACGTGTACAGCGCCGAAGAAATGGCAGAGTTCGTGAAAGCCGCCGAGGACGGAATAACTAATCTAGACGAGAGAACGGACCTTCGGTCCTACAGACTAGAGACGAGAGAAGAATTGTCTACTAAAGACAATCTCTCGTCTTTCGTCTCTCCTCTCTCGTCTAAAAAATGGATCTGCGAGCGGAAAATCGATGGCGTTTCGCTTTCGATCGTATACGAGAACGGGCGTTTGAAGCAAGCGGCCACCCGCGGCGACGGAGCCCAGGGCGACGACGTGACTTTGAACGCTCTCACGATTGCAGACATTCCTGAAACCTTGGACGCAAAGAAGCTGAAAATCGACCCGAGCGAAATTCCGCAGGGCACTTTCGAAGTTCGCGGCGAAGTCTACATGGAACGCGAGGCCTTCGAACGCCTGAACGAGCAGTTCATCCTGGAAGGCAAGAAGATTTTCCAGAACCCGCGCAATACAGTTTCGGGTTCGCTTAAGCTCAAGAGCGTGGCCGAATGCAAGACGCGCCCGATGCGATTCTTCGCCTACCACATTCCGCAGAGCAACAACAAGACGCACGAAGAAAACCTGCTGCAGCTCAAGCGCCTCGGATTCCACACGAACGACTACTGGACTGCCGACACCACCGACGAAATCATGAAGATTTCGGAGCAAATCGGCGCGAGCCGAGACAGCCTCCCCTTCGAAATCGACGGCATGGTCGTAAAGCTGAACGACCTTGCCATGCAACGCGCCCTCGGGACTACGAGCAAGAGCCCGCGCTGGGCAATCGCCTACAAGTTCAAGGCCGAGCGCGCCTACACCCCGCTCCTTTCCGTAGAATTTCAGGTTGGCCGCACCGGGGCCGTAACGCCGGTCGCAAACCTTGCCCCCGTGCGTCTCGCCGGCACCACCGTCAAGCGCGCCACCCTCCACAACTTTGACGAAGTCGCACGCCTCGACCTCCACTTCGGCGACACCGTCGGCGTCGAGAAGGGCGGCGAAATCATTCCAAAAATCACCGATGTCAAAAAGGAACTCCGCCCGGCGGGGGCCGTCCCCGTGACCGCCCCCGACAAATGCCCGGTTTGCGGCGAACCGCTCACCCACATCGACGGCGAAGTCATTCTCCGCTGCGAAAACATGCACTGTGCGGCGCAAGTGCAATGCCTGTTCGAGCATTTCGTAAGCCGCGAGGCCATGAACATCGAAAACCTCGGCCCCGCCCTTATCGCAAGCCTGATTGCCACGGGCAAAATCAAGCGCATTCCGGACCTGTACCGCCTCACGCTCGAAGACCTCGAATCGCAGGAACGCATGGCGAAAAAGAGCGCCCAAAACGTCTACGACGCCATCGCCGCCTCCAAGGAGCGTAGCCTCGAAAACCTGTTGCACGGTCTCGGCATCCGCTTCGTGGGCCGCACCAGCGCCCGAAACCTCGCCAAGCACTTCCGCACGCTAGAAAAAATCCGCACGGCAACCGTCGAAGACTTGCAGAACGTGAACGACGTCGGCGAACGCATTGGAAAGTCCGTCTACGACTTCTTCCACACGGAACGCTACACGCAGGAAATCGATGAGCTCATCGCTCTCGGCTGCCCCACCGAATTCAAGGGTGTCGTAAAGACGCTATTCCAAGGTCAAACCGCGGTCATCACCGGAACGCTCCCGAATATGGAACGTGAAGAGGCCCGCAAGCTCATCGAAGAAAACGGCGGTAAAGTCAGCGGTTCTGTCAGCAAGAAAACCAGCTGGGTCTTGGCTGGTGAAGCTGCAGGCTCCAAGCTCACGAAGGCGAACGAGCTCGGCATCCCTGTGCATGACGAAGCATGGCTCCTCGCCCAAATCGCCTCCAGTGCAGACGAAGCAACAACCGAGGGCAAAGAAGGTACCATTGGTAGTGCAGCCCCTAAAGGCGCAGCCGATGCCGGCGAACAGACTAGTTTATTCTAACCTAAATTCATTTCAAATAGAAACTATTTTGCAGTTTCCGGTGTCTTTAGACTATCACTAGGCGCCAACCGATTTTTCACACACCTCAAAGAGAATGCTGAATGTTCAAAATCTTCGGCATTCATAAGATCGTCCTTGGAATTAATCAAATTCCAATAAGCGGAGCCCATTCCAGCACCACCTTCGGCCGCCCAAAAATACGCACTCGATCCAAGTTCAGCAAATTCGCCATCGCTGTAGCGGCTCCCTGCCGGTAATGCGTTGAAACCGCTTGCATTATTCGTCGATTCGCCCCCCTGGGCCCATCCTTCGCGACTCTTGAGAGCAGCACCTAGCCCCTTACGCTTATCGACGACATTCAGCCTTAACCTATCCCATTCCTCATGACGAGGGATATGCCAGCCCACAGGACAAATTCCCTGATGCTCCTGTACAACGGCCCCCTGCGCGACACTGTCTAACGAATTTTCAATAAAGTCCTCCGGAAGGCGCATTGCCACATGCCATGGGTAAAGCCTTCCGTAATTGCGGCATCGATTGTCCTTGTCCTCGTAGCAAAAACTGCCCACCGCCGCAAACCGCAAATTTTCAGCCATCCACACATCATCGCCAACGACAACCGTCCTATATCGATTTCCATCGCGGTTATCCGTAAGCGAAGTACTGTCATACAATTCATCATCGTCCGGCGGGTCCATCAAACAGCGCACAGAAAAAGCCGTTTCCTTGTTTGTGGATGCCATCACAAAATCATCATTGTCATAGGGCAACGTCCACGCAAGCGACTGCACAGAATCGCCTTCAGTGCCCGACCAAAATCCCGCAAAGATTTCTCGCCCCAAAAAGACTCCCGCCGTATCGCGGCTACCGCTTGCCAACCCCGAAAAGCCGAAACCGTCTTCGCCCAACAAGGCGTCATCACTTTCCTGCCACCCCTCGCGGGACCGCAAGTTCGTACCCACCCCCACAGCATCATCGATATCCTGTAAATAAGCGATGAGATTTCTAAAATCAAATACGGTGGGGATATGCCACCCCTTCGGACAAATGCCTCGGGGCTTACGTTTCATTATCGAATCACGCGCCTCCGATTTTGCAAATTTCTCGTCCAATTTTAAAGCCGCAGTCCAAGTGTACAGGCGTCCATATTTTTCACAATTTTCCTCCTTGTACTCATAACAGAAACTCCCCGGCACCTTTACGTTCTGATTTTTTACCATCCACACCTGGTCTCCAATATGAATGGTCTGCACCTCGGTATCCTGCACCTTGACAACCTGCGGTATTACCTTGGGCGGTGGCGGAGGAGGTTCTTTGATTTTATACAACTTATCTTCCACGCAGCGAATCGAGACTCCATCGTCCTTTCCCGCATAAACTTTGTCAAACGACCTTGAATCGTACATCAAGCTCCAGTAATAAGCACCACCGTCATCTATTTCTGTAGAAGACCAAAACTGCGCCGTCCGTCCCAAGTCCATAAATCCGGAATACTGCTGTTTTACACCGGCGGGAAGCGCGTTAAAGCCGAATTCATCAGAGCCCCCGGGAAGGCGGATTTCCTTTTCCCAAAGTTCCGACGACTTAAGACTTAAGCCCACGCCATCGCTAAAACCTTTTTTGCCCACATAGTATCTGAGCTTATACCAATCCTTGTTTGTCGGCAGATGCCAGCCCGCAGGACAAGCATCGTGATAAGCCCCCTTTTTGATGGACGAAAAATCAAACTTCTTGATGGAATGGTTATTGTAGAAATCCACCATACGCATCGCCATCGCCCAGTTATAAAGTCTACCGTAACGTTCGCAGTTGTAGTTACGATTTTCGTAGCAGTAGCTCCCTTTAACCTCAAAACGCAAGTTTTCGGCAAACCACCTCTGATCGCCAATTTGCACCGTCTTGTAGACACGGCCATCGCGCTTATCCTTGAAATCAGGCATTTTTTCGACATGCGCCAAAACCGTCTGGGACATCAGAGCCAACAGAAGCACCAGGACACCGTAAAAAGACCGCATAGGACAAACCTCCCAACATCCAATATATATTCAAAAAACGCAAACACTACATTTTTACGTTTTTTTTATACATAAACCCTATTCCAAATCAGAATATTACAGGCCATTCACTCTAGAGATATTTTTTTTCTAAATATAGGGTGTAATACATTCCAAGATAGGTTACCCTTATGGAAATCAACAAGGACATTGCCGACATCCGAGCAGCCGAAGCCATTCTTCATAAGAAGAAAAAATATCTGCTGTGCTACCACAATTTTAATGTCAAGAACTGCAAGAAATCTGCCGAAGAAATCCGGAAGATTGCCGCTGCCGCAGGTTCGCCCATTTCGATTGCCGTCGTTCCCTCTATCGGGGGCGTTCCCGAATCCGAAGCCGACGCCTTCCGTGAAGAAATTGGCAAGTTCGTGCAAGAAGGCTACGAAATTTTGCTCCACGGCGTACGTCACAACGCAGACCTGTTCATCAAGCGTAACCCCATCGGCAAGCTCGCCCTCGCCATTTCGCACAATGGTGCCGAATTTGCAGGCCTCAACAAGAAACTTTCGCAAATGCTCCTGAACCGAAGCATCGCCCTCTGGAAAGCCCACGGCTTTGGCCGCCCCTCCGGATTCATTGCGCCGGTCTGGCTCGACAACAAGCACCTCAAGAAGCAGGTGCTCGAGGAATTCAACTTCTACGAAGACATGCTCTACATTTACCGCAAGGTCGGTAAACGCGTCAAGCCGTCGTTCTCGCAGATTTTGACCTTCTCGATTTTCCCGAAGGCGCTCCTCGGCGCCATGCAGGTTTTCTCACGACTCGCCCTCCTCATTTACCGTGGTACGCCGCGCCTCGTGATTCACGCCGGCGACATGAAGGCCATGGGCGAACAAAACCTTCTCTCGCTCGTAAAGTTTGCCTCCAGGCACCGCGAAAAAATCATGTACCAGGATCTATAAGAGGCCGGAGAGACACAGATGATACTCAATAGATTCCTAGCACGAACCGAATACTCCTCTTACGAGGACCTCTACGAAAACTTTAAGCTCTCGATTCCCGAAGACTTTAACTTCGCTTACGACGTAGTCGACGAATACGCGAAGACCGAACCTAAGCGCGAAGCCTTGGTCTGGTGCGACGACAACGACGAAAGCCACATTTTCACCTTCAAGGACCTCTCGATTGCCTCGCAGCGTACCGCGAACTTCCTCGTAGAAAAGGGCATCAAGAAGGGTGACCGCGTGATGCTGATTTTGCGCCGTCACTACGAATTTTGGTTCTTCCTGCTGGCGCTCCACCGTATCGGTGCAATCGCCATTCCGGCAACGAACATGCTCGCCGCCGAAGACTTGGAATACCGATTCAAGGCCGCCGACATCAAGATGGTCGTCTCTTACGACGATCCGGTACTCCAGAAGGAAATCGACACCGCCTGCGAACATACGCACATTGTCGAAACGCTCGTAACCATCGGCCAGTCCCGCCAGAACTGGATTAACTTCTACGACGACTACGAAATCTGCGAGCCAAGTTTTCCGCGCCCGACAGGCGATGCCGCCACGCACAACGACGACATCATGGTCGTGTACTTTACCAGTGGCACTAGCAGCAACCCGAAAATGGTCGCCCACACCTTCAGCTACCCACTCGGCCACATCGTGACCGCCAAGTACTGGCAGAACGTGGTTGACGGGGGCCGCCACCTGACCGTTGCCGAAACCGGTTGGGCCAAGGCGCTCTGGGGCAAGATTTATGGCCAGTGGATTGCAGGTTCCGCCGTATTCACTTACGACATGAACGTGTTCATTCCGGGCAAGCTGCTCGAAAAGATGCAGGAATACAAGGTGACCACCTTCTGTGCGCCGCCGACCGTTTACCGCTACATCCTGCAGCACGGCGTCGAAAAGTATGACCTTTCTAGCCTCAAGTACTGCACCACCGCAGGCGAGGCTTTGAACCTCGACATTTACAAGAAGTTCTTCGAAAAGACGGGACTCCGCCTGCACGAAGGCTACGGCCAGACCGAACTCACGCTTACCACGGGCAATTTCGAATGGATGGAAGCCCGCCCCGGTTCCATGGGCAAGCCCTCCCCCGGCTACCGCATGGACATCGTGGATGCCGATGGCAACAGCTGCGGCCCCGATGAAGTCGGCGAAATCATCATCAAGATTGACGAAGGCAAGCCCTTCGGCATGTTCGGTGGCTACTACCGCGACGAAGAACGCACCCAGAAAGTCTTCGAGGGCGGCGTCTACCACACCGGCGACACCGCTACCCGCGACAAGGACGGTTTCTTCTGGTTCGTGGGCCGTACCGACGACCTGATCAAGAGCTCCGGCTACCGCATCAGTCCCTTCGAAGTTGAAGAAGTGCTCCACAAGCACCCCGCCGTCTTGGAAGTGGCCGTTACAGGCGTCGAAGACAAGTCCCGCGGACAGGCCGTGAAGGCAACCGTCGTGCTCCAGAAGGGCTACGAAGCCTCCAAGGAACTCGCAAAGGAAATCCAGCTGTTCGCAAAGAACGTGGCAGCCTCTTACAAGAGCCCGCGCATCATCGACTTCGTTTCTGAACTGCCGAAGACCATCAGCGGAAAAATCCGCCGAGCCTCTATCCGCGACAAGGACGCAAACGACAAGGCCAAGGAAGATTCCGCCACGGAACAATCCAAATCAGAAAAGGAAAACTCCGCAGCGGAAACCGCAGAATAATCGGCTTGAAGCTTGGTCGAAGAATCTACGAGAAAAGCCCCCAGCAATAAAGCTGGGGGCTTTCGCATTTACAGAAGCTATTGTTCCGCAGGAGTTTCAGCAGGAGCTTCAGCCGGTTCTTCAGCAGCAACCTCCTCCGAAGTTTCTACAGGCGCCATGTCCGGAACTCTCGTCAAGTCCAGCGACGTAGAATACAGGGAACCATCTTCATTCTTGCGAAGAGCGGCCCACTTCATCACGTCTTCCTTGATTTCGATATCCCAGCATTCGGAATCACCGCCTGTGGAATCCGCCCAATGAGAACAAAGCCATTTCCCATAGACAAAGTACTCAGAAACGGTGTTCGGTGTCTGTTCCCAGTCTTCGCCTTTTTTCACGTAATGGGCAAAAGTACCATCGGCATTGTATTGCCAGCGATGGAATTCATCAACACTGGTAGGCACCGCTTCTTCGACTTTCTTGTCCTTTTTGCCCTTATTCGCCTTCTTGTTTTCGGCTGCTTTTTCGGCTTCCGTGGGTTCATCCGGTTCCACAACCAACTTGCCTTCCCAGGTTCCGACAATTTCCTTGGCGAAATCGTCTGTTACCCGGATGAACCGCGTACTGATGGGCCCCACATTCTTTATCGTATCGCCATGATCGATAACGATAGCATGAGAGGTCGCGTTCAGTTCGTTGTCATTGACAAAATTGACAGCCTGCCTGTGGAAACTTTGAATGTTTTCGTTTGGCTGTAAGGTCCAGTAGAGAGCGTTGTCTTCGATTTCAAGCTTGAATTCAGCTTTGTTCAGCCATATTTTATCGCCAAAAGCGGTACTCATGTACCCCTTCTCCGCCGAAAAAATAGTGAAGGCTTCCTTGCCGTTCGTAGGTACGGCCTTACCCTCTACATCGGTCATTACCCAACGACCGACCACCTTTTTGTCGATCTTATCCGTCGGAAAGCCATAACCGGGCTTGTCCTTATCGGAACACGACATCAGCAGCCCAACGCCGAAAATCAGCGCTCCGGTAAGTATTTTTTGATTCGTTTTCATAGCTCCCTCCATTCTTAGGTTAATTTTACTTAACATACTTAAAATAACCTTTTTTTTTCAAATAAGCTAAAAAAATTTTCATTTATTCACTTTTTTTGAAAAAACACCCGAAAAAGGCAGGGCAAATTGACTCAAAAGGCTTGTTTTTGACACTTTCAGCGTGCGTTTTCTATATTTTCGCCCATGACTAAAAGACGCGTAGTAATCACTGGTATGGGAGCGGTGACTCCCGTTGGCAAGAACATCAACGATTTTTGGGCGGCCATTCGCGCAGGCAAGTGCGGCGTCGGCCCCATCACCCTTTTTGACGCAAGCAACTGCCCGGTAAAGATTGCTGCCGAAGTCAAGGATTTTAAGCCCGAAGAACACGGGATCGACCCGAAAGAAGCCCGCCGCATGGCCCGCTTCACGCAGTTCCTGCTTGCAGCTTCCAAGGAAGCGGTCGCAGACGCAAGCCTTACACCCGAAGACCTGGCTGCGGACACCACGGGCATCGTAGCAGGTACGGGTCTCGGCGGTCTCGACATTGTCGATTCCACCTACACGCAGTATATGAACGGCGGTCGCCGCAAGGTTTCGCCGCTCGCCATGCCGCAGCTGATTCCGAACGAAGCGGGCGCAAACGTCTCTATCGCACTTGGCATCACAGGAGAAGCCCACACGGTCTGCACGGCCTGCGCTTCGGGTACCGACGCTATCGGTGTCGCCCTCGACGCGATCCGCTCGGGTCGTCTGGACATCTGCCTTGCAGGAGGCTCCGAAAGCGGCATTACCGATTACAGCATCAAGAGCTTCGCTGGCATGCACGCCCTGACCGACAAGTTCAACGACTGTCCGGAAAAGGCCTCGCGCCCCTTCGACCTGAACCGCTCCGGATTCGTGATGGGTGAAGGCGGTGCCGTGCTGATTCTTGAAGAATTGGAACACGCCAAGGCCCGCGGCGCAAAGATTTACGCCGAACTCGCCGGCTACGGTGCTTCTGCCGATGCCTACCACATCACAAGCCCGCGCCCGGGTGGAGAAACCTGCGCAAAGGCACTCACCCGCGCCATCAAGGACGCAGGCATCGCTCCGACGGACATCAACTACTACAACGCACACGGAACCTCGACGCACCTGAACGATGCGACTGAAACCGCAATGCTCAAGGTCGCCCTCGGCGAACACGCCTACAAGATCAAGGTGTCGAGCACCAAGAGCATGACTGGCCACTGCGTAGGTGCCGCAGGCGTGTGCGAAGCCATCGTCTCGACTCTTGCGATTCGCGACTCGTTCTACCCCGCCACCATCAACTACGAAACTCCGGATCCGGAATGCGACCTGGACTACGTACCGAACAAGGGTGTCGAAGGCAACATCGACGTCGCCGCCTCCGCCTCACTTGGGTTCGGCGGTCACAACGGTGTCGTGATTATCAAGAAATACAACGGCTAATGAGCTCGGGCCTACGGCCCTTTGAGCCATGAGGACGTTCCCTACGGTCACTTAGAGATATGACAAGGCGCCCCAATAAAGGGGCGCTTAATTTTTCGACAATGGAGCTTTACATTTCAAAGGTTCCTTGAACCGTCCTCAAAGCGAGTGTAACGAGCGACCTCATACCTCGCTGCTATTGTTCATCAAGCCATCGTTGTAAAATAATCGCAGCGGCCAACTGGTCAATGACCGCCTTATTCTTTTGCTTTTTCTTCTTGCTAAAGTAAGAGGTCTTTTCTTGCGCCTGCACGCTGGAATACGATTCATCCTGCGTGTACACGGGCATTCCCGGGAAACGCGTTTTCAGGTCCTCGATGAACTTTTCCACCACCACATTCTTGCCGTCCTTGCGGCCATCGGGGTGATACGGCATTCCCACCACAAAGGCGTCTACCTTGTTGATTTTCACCAGTTCGTCGAGACGTACGAACAGATTCGTCGTCTTCTGGTCAATCGTTTCTCGCGAAAAAGCCATACGGAATTCGGAATCGGCAAACGCGACCCCGACGCGGTGTTCACCATAATCAAGCGCAAGGTAGTTCATAGAGC
>NZ_CAMVDO010000059.1 GCF_947166265.1 uncultured Fibrobacter sp.
CCTAGATCTGATGTTGGAACAAACTATTTTTGCGAAAAACCCTTGACACTACCCCACGAACCGTGGCGCAGTCGCCCTCTTCGCTGCCGCTGGTAAGCGCGCCGGCAAGAAGGACCTCGGCCTCATCGCCATGAGCTACAAGAACGTCTGTGAGCCAAAAGCGACTTGTCTTAACAAGTCGTGTTGGCGAGAGTGAGGCGTGAGCCGAACGGTCGTCATGGTTGGGCAGTATCGCCCTCGGCGCAAACGACGCCCAGGCCCTGAAGGTTCTCCAGGAAGCAGAAGCACTTTACACGACCGCACAAGTCAATTGCAAAAGGGATAATGCGACAGACATGTGCTCTCGCCTACGACGACAACTTGACAGTTGTCGCCTCCAGCTTGGTCCGTCGCTGATCATCTGCTACTGCCCCTGCATCAACCACGGTTTCGATCTCAACAGCCAGCTTCAGCACCAGAAGATGGCCGTGGATTCCGGTTACTGGACTCTGCTCCGTTACAACCCGGCTCTCGCCGCCGAAGGAAAGGCTCCGCTTATCCTCGACTCCAAGAAGCCGACAATCCCGGTTGCAGAATACATCTACACCGAAAACCGCTACAAGCAGCTCACCCGTAACAATCCGGAAGTGGCCAAGAAGCTCGCCGACGACCTCCAGAAGGAAGTTGACGCCCGCTATGCATTCTATGATGCAATGAGCAAGGACACTGAAGGGTTGATCAGCCTCTAATCGGTTAACGATTAATTAAAACGCCCCGTCACGATGAGTGACGGGGCATTTTTTATATTTTGTCCAAAAAAGAGGAGTAACAAATGCGCTTTTTCGTTTTCAGCTTGATGTTGGCGGCTGCAGCCCATGCCATTACTTGTACAGAAGGACTGCTTATGTACTATAAGGAACTGTACGGCCTTTACCTTGGAGAAACCAATGTAATTTATGATAGTTCCTATGTATACTATACGGGTCAAGAGAATTTTGAATCCACAAAACTGATTCGTAACAGCAATCAAATCATGGAAATCAATGAGTCTTTTGTCAATGGCAAATTTAATTCGAATACAAGCGTTTTCTTTTATCAAACCAACGATATTTCAAATCCAAGCAACAGTAGCATCGTATTCCAAAAGAATTTTCTCGGAGACACCCTGTTCATTGAAGCCATTGTCGACGAACCTGACGACGAAGAAAACCCGCGCATCTCTCAGCAAACCATCAAGATTTTCAAGGACGGCATCACAAATATTGTAGCAAAATCTGACATAAATGAAAACATTCATGAACGCTATACAGAAATTTTTCAAAAAAACGACACATTATATGTAATAAGTCGTTCTACTTCAAATGGCGTACCAATGGGATTTAAAGAAACACATTTCATTCTAAACGAAGAAGAAGATCCGCAGACCTGTCATGAATACTACGAGGCTTTTGGTTGTGCAATAAACAAATGTACAGTAAACGGAAATCAAATCAAGGACGGAGATATCATGGTGTCATACGATTACTCCATCAAAGAAAACGACTCTGGCTATATGATTGAACACACCCGCTACAACAAAATTTTTAGATGGTTTATGGTTTATCAAGACAAAAGTCCGACATCTTTCGCAAGGCGAGTAATCCACACAAAAAGTACCCTCCGCAACTACTATTTCGACACCAAGGGTCGAAAGCTTTTCAAGGCTAACCCTTACAGAGTACAATTCTAGCGGGATTTCGGCTGCCTACGTCACAGCCTAAGCTATATTCAGCAAACTGGTAAACCCAGTCAGTTCCAATACTTCGCGGACGCTTTGATGCAAATTGACAAGAGTCATTTTACCCTTTTCAGCAGACAGTTTCTGTTGAGAAGTCAGAAGCACCCTGAGTGCCGCTGGAGAAATGAAATTCACCTTATCAAAGTCCGCAATAAGATTCTTGGATTTGGAACAGGCCGACACCATTTCCGCTTCAAAAGCATCTGAGGTTGATGATTCAATTACACCTTGCAACGCAAGAATCAAGGTTCCGTTATTTTCAGAAACCTTGACTCCAAATTTTTTCCAAAAAAATGCACTTTTTTTGCCCATATCCCTTGACAAGCGTGAAGAACCTTTTTATATTTGGCTCGTTCGGTTAGGAAACTGACTAAACAAAACCACTGGGGTGGTAGCTCAATTTTGGTTAGAGCACCGGCCTGTCACGCCGGAGGTTGCGAGTTCAAGCCTCGTCTATCCCGCGAAAAAAGATCTTTCTCTGAAAGGTCTTTTTCGTTTATTGGGCAAAGCCCGCTCCATCCAATCTCAGCAAGGCCACCCACAGCCCCCTATTACCCCCTACTCTTTGTTGCTATATTTTGTACAACTGTTAGGAGGATTTATGCGAGCCAATACCGGTATACGCAAGACAGCCCTTTTTGCATTTTGTCAAATCGCGTTTATCTGCACCACGCTCTTTCTTATCGCAAGCACCTTTACCGCTTGTAGCGGGTACGGCGACGATTACGCCAACAACCTACTGTCCAACGATTTTTTCTCGTCTTCTAGCGATCGTTATAAGTCCAGTTCTTCCGTCAAGACTTTCTTCAGCTCCTCCAGCTCTGTCAAGTACAGTTCATCCAGCAAGAAGCGTAACTTTTTCGACGAAAGTTCCAGCAGCATTAGCGACTCCGACAACATTGTCCCAATCGTCAACACATTCGAAGGTCTCGATTCCTGCCAAGACGGTAAAAGACTCGCCCTGAGAAACGACAGCACCATATACCGCTGCTTCTACGGCACATGGTATAAGGAAATCAAGAAACTCCCCGAATGCAACAATAAAACCGAGAAAAAAACATTCTTCAAGAGCCTGCCCTACATCTGCGTTTCGGGCGAATGGCGAGAAATCACCGAGATGGACGTCGAGCTCGGTTTCTGCACCGAAAAGCTCCAGGGCACCACCAAAACCTTCGGCAAGAAAGAATACACATGCGACAGCCTTTCGTGGCGAAAGACGACGCTGATCGACATCAACGGAGAATGTTCCAGCTCAAATATCGGCAAGAAAATCACCTACGACAACACCGACTACGTTTGCCGCGATAACCTCTGGCAATCGCTGAACAACATCGAACTTGATTCAGGCCTCTGCACGCCGAGCCGCTCAGGAGAAATCATCAAAATCAAGGCCAGTTCGTACTTCAAGTATTACATCTGCAAAAATTACGAATGGACCTACACCGAAAGCCCTGCCGACATTTACGGGAAATGCACAAGCGCCAAAGAAGACTCCGCCTACACCGTTTACACGACTTCCTTCGCCTGCCGCAACGGAGAATGGAGAAACTTCACGGCCATCGAAAACAAGTATGGACTGTGCACCAAGACCATGCAGGATTCGCTAGTCACCGTAAGCAGCACCAACCACGTCATTTGCGACAAAAACGAATGGCGAAGCGCACTCCCCGAGGAATTCTACGGCGCCTGCAACAGCAAGCAACAAGATGTCGTATACCAGAACGACACCAACGTGTACACCTGCAATTCCACATCGTGGATCAAGATCAGCACACCACCCTACAACCTGGCCTACTGCCTGCACAAAAATGAAGGCGATACCTACAGAGCCACAAGTACAAAGACTTACCTGATTTGCAACGACTACGAATGGAAGAAGACAGACTCGCTCACCTATGAATTCGGAATATGCAACAAGGAAAACCTTGGCACAAGGAAGCACCCGAACACGGATTCGCTCGGCTACGAATGTAGGTCGACCTCTAGCGGCTACGGCTGGACAAAACTCACCATCAACGACTACGACTTCACCTGCAACGAGGCAAACCAAGATGTCATGTTCAAGGGTTACCTCTGCGACAACGGAGAGTTACGCACCCTGACAAGCCTAGAAAAGAGCCTTGGCATATGCACCAAGAATAGCCTCGACAAAAAAGCCGCCAAGTCCTCGACCTACTACAGGTGTACCTCTACAGGCTGGACGTCCATTTCAAAGGACGAATACAACCTCAAGGACTGCACCTCCGAAACCGACAGCAGCGTTGCCAAGATTTCAAGTGGCGTCTACTTTTGCACCAACAAGAAATGGACAAAACTTCCAGACATGGACAAGGCAACCTGCACCCCCGGCGCACTCGCTGTCAAGGACAGCATCCTTTACCAATGCGTCAAAAACCAAAGTTACTACAACAACTATTGGCACTCCATCAGCAGCGTCGTTTACGAACATGGATTCTGCAACGAGTCACGTTACAGCGATCTCGTTCTCTATAAAAACAACTACTACGCCTGTAAAGACCCCGATTGGCAAAAAGCTTCGATAGGAGAGATTTTCGAAAGGTCTTCCTGCAGCGAAACAAGAACCATTGAGGACCTCACCTACACCTGTTCCGGAGGAGTGTGGTCTCCAAAATACGGAACCATGAAAGATCCTCGCGACGGACAGACCTACAGGACATTGACCCACAACAAGCAGACCATGATGGTCGACAACCTGAACTACAAGACACCCAATAGCTGGTGCTACCAGAACACAGACCGTTTCTGCGATACTTACGGAAGACTTTACCCATGGGAAGACGTAAAGACCGCCTGTCCCGAAGGTTGGCATGTCCGAGCAGCCGACGAAGAACTTATCAGTCGCTCAATCATAGAGTATTACGACTACGACTACTGGCAGCAGGACGTCTTTACACAGCACCTTTACAAGGGGCTTGAAATCAAGGGTTCTGGACTCCGCTACGATAACGGCTCCTTCGAATACGAGCTACGTTTTGCAGGATTCTGGACCGCAACCGAACTGGAAACCGATCCAAACTACGCCCTTGTTCACTTGTTCTACCAGTATACCTCGACAAACGTCAGGAACGATTGCTCTAGCGACGGAAACCCGATTAAGGGCACCTGCTTTAGCAAGCAAGCGGGCCTTTCGATCCGCTGCGTTAAGGACTAGACAAAAGATCCTGCATTTGCAGGACAGACTAAAGACGAGAAAAAGCACCCTTCAGGGTGCTTTAAAAATTTAGAGCGAACGCAACTCCGCTTATTCGTGGACAATCACGTTGTCGAGCGTCTTGTCCTCGACCTTGACGTTATCCCAAAGCACGGCGTTACTGATCGTGCTATTTTCGATCACGCACCCCTCGCCCACCGACACGTTCGGACCGATGGTGCTGTTCACGATTTTTGCACCCTTGCCAATATAGCAGGGAGCAACCACCTTGACACCCGGCAGATTCACCGTGGCACTATTATCGTTACGCTTGAGTACATGGGCGTTCGTTTCGAGCAGGGTTTCGGCAAGGCCACAGTCCAGCCACTTCTGCACCGGAGCCGTACGGAACTTGCAGCCCTTCTGAATCATCATCTCGAGGGCATCCGTCAACTGGAACTCGTTCTTGGTGCGAATATCGTTATCCATCAGGTACTTGAGCGATTCCTTGAGAACCTTGGAGTCCTTGATATAGTAGATGCCGACAATCGCCTCGTCCGACACGAATTCCTGCGGCTTTTCTACCAGGCGCGTAATGCGACCTGCGGTATCGGTCACGGCTACGCCAAAGCGACGAGGATCTTCGACCTTGTATGTGTAAAGGACGTTTTCATCCATACTATTCAGAATAGACAAATCGGCCTCGAAAAGGGTATCCCCCAAAATGATGAGCACCGGTTCGTCGTCATCCACGTATGGCAGTGCAAGGCTGACCGCCTCACCAAGACCCTGAGGATTAGACTGGACTACCGTACGGGTCTTGCCCCAGGCAGGACGTCTAGTCAAAAAGGCATCGACCGATTCCGCTTTATAGCCAGTAATAAAAATCGTCTCGTTCGGTTTTAAACCAAGGGAATCTTCTACAATCCAATCCAAAATAGTCTTGCCCGCAACAGGGAGCAAGCACTTCGGCACATTTTCGGTGTAAGGACGCAGACGCAGTCCGTTACCGGCGACGGGCAGAACAATCTTCATTATAAATGTTTTCCTCTAAACAACAGATATTGTAATTTTTTCTAAAGATAGAAAATTATTACAATTTTGCAACCAACATCATTACAAATAACGTTGACAAAATATACAAAGTGAGCCTCATCACAGACGGCTTCGGACACAAAAAAGAACCTCTCTTTTCTGAGAGGTTTTCGTGGATGATGCAGGGGTCGAACCTGCGACCCGCTGATTAAGAGTCAGCTGCTCTACCAACTGAGCTAATCATCCATTGTCGCTTGGACGCGCACAATTATAGAATAATACGAGGTCCTTGTCAAGGGACATTCTCAAAAAAAAGACGATTTTTTTTCAGAATGGACGTCCTCATTTGGGTCGCCCCGGATCTTCCGGATTCTTGAAGATATACAGGAGCCAGGCCGTCATCATTTTCGCCTGTTCTTCGGTGAGCGGAGTGATTTCCATGGCAGGCCAATCATCGGGATGCTGCGGAGTCGGATGCATCAGGTAACGTACCATATCTTCCGGCTTTTCGGCATAATTTGCCACGTTGTCGCGCATCGGAGGGGCCGCAAACTTGCGGGCCCAGCGGTGACACCCCTTACATTCATTATTATAGTATTCCTGGGCATCATTTTTAAGTTCAGGAGTAACCGGCGGAAGCACAAATGCCTCCACCGCGAAAAGCGCACATACTGCCACAAAAACGATGACTGCCACCCGCAGTTTCAAGACGCGATCCTTCTAATACAAAATTTCTCATAAATATAGACTTTTTTTACAAAAAAAGAGTCTTTTTTCGACCTGAGCAGCAGGCTCATCATTCAATCGAAGTAAGTCTTGCCAAAGCAAGGCGAAACCATCAATTACAAAGAAATTCCTATCTTTGTATCAGGAGACACAAATGAAAAGATTTCTATTTAGTTTGCTGATTTTAGCGGGCTATGCCGCCGCAAACTCTTGTACAGATCTAATTGCGAATAACAACGATTCCTTCATCGCTTCTGGAAATGTCCACCGCGATTCTTCCTATTTTCTTGAAGACGGCGACAACGCCTGGTCCCACAAGTACACCTGGAACGACGGAAAACTGGAAAGCATACGGTTCGACCCGATGAGAGAAAGTGAATCTCCTTTTGTCGAGCCCGTCTACTGGAATGCGGACGAAACGGCCCTAACAGGGAAGAGATCCGAAATCATCGTGACGCAGAGAACTTCCGGTGATACCATTATATATGTCCAAAAGAACTTCTACGAAGGAGAACTCGAAGATTCCGTCACCTACAAAAAAATCAACGGCCATATTTACGCATTGAGACACACCCCCGGAAATTCGAACTGGAGCGACATCTGGACCTTCAACGACACCTATCTTTCGAACGATACCGTATACCATAAAACAATCTATGACTACTATACGGATAATCCTAGATACTACACGCAGTACATTGTCGGAGACCCAAACAACGCCTTGAAATGCCTTGAATACGAGGAGAACGAAAACGAGCCAAAGCTTCTCGAAACGGTAGAACTCGTCTACACCGAAAACGGGTTCATGTTCAGATACAATAAAAGCTCGGAGGACTACTCCTACTTGCGCGAGTTCTTCTTTGTGTACGACGAAGAAGGGCCAACAGGTATCCGCAAACAGCGCTCGGCTGTAAAGATTTCACCGAAGGCAAGGTATTTCGATTTGCTTGGTAGGTATAAATTTACGCGATAAAGGAGATGCCCTGTCATCCTGGAGGCCAAAGGCCGATAGGACCCGACGGGCATGACAGATTAGAGAATGGGCTTTATTGAAATTATCATTATCGCGATTGTAGAGGCGATGGACTGCTTCGCCGTCTCGATTGCCACGGGACTTTCAAAAAAAGGAATCCAGTACAGCCGCGCCATGCTCCAGGCGGTAAGCTTCGGCGTTTTTCAGGGCGGCATGACTTTGCTCGGGTATTTCCTCGGGAGCTTTGCCGAGCGCTGGTTCAATTCTGTTGGCACGCCTATCGCCTGCACCATCCTTTGCATTTTAGGCGGACGCATGATTTGGGGAGCCGTTCGTGGGGATTCCGGCGAAGAAGAAGGCGAACAGATTGCCGCAAAGAACCTGACGATTGCAAACATCTTGCTGCTTTCGGTCGCGACAAGTATTGACGCCTTTGCCGTCGGGATTTCGTTTGCATTCCTGAACGCGAACATGGTGCTTGCCACCAGCGCCATTGCACTAGCTAGCTTTATTATGGGCGTTCTCGGCTATGAAATCGGCCGACACGCAGCCAAACGTTTCAAGACAAAGATTCCCGAAATCATCGCAGGAATTATCCTAATTGCAATTGGCTTAAAAATGCTTTTATAGTGGTTTGCGCTTAATTTCCTGTTTACCAGCCACTGTTTACTAACCACTTGTCTTTCTATATTAGCAGGTATGGATCAGAAAGACATTGACCACACCCGGTATTTTGAGTTAAAGAAACAGCTAGAAGAAGCAAGCCGCCTTTACTACAAGGAAGGCGTCTCCCCCATGAGCGACCAGGATTTCGACTTTGGCCTCAAGGAGATGGAAGCACTCGAAACGAAGTACCCGGAACTTCGCGGCAATGCATCGCTCACGCAGCGGGTCGGCAGTGACTTGACCAACGACTTCGCGAAAGTTGCGCACGCGGTGCCCATGCTCAGCATCGCGAACGTGTACAGCGCCGAAGAAATGGCAGAGTTCGTGAAAGCCGCCGAGG
>NZ_CAMVDO010000060.1 GCF_947166265.1 uncultured Fibrobacter sp.
CAAAAGAAAAAATCCTTGAAACTGCCCTAACGCTATTTGCCAAAAACGGATACGATGGCACCAGCGTGGAACAAATCGCCCAGGATGTTGGCATCAAGGCGCCGTCGCTTTACAAGCATTTCAAAGGCAAAGAGGATATTTTGAATTCGTTGATTGATATCGCAGAAGCTCGTTACGAAGAATCGTTCGGTTCCGCGAAAAAAATTGGCACAATCCCCGAAAACATTGACGGATTCATCCATGAGACTATGAAACTTGTCCGCTTTACGATGACCGACCCGATTATCAAGAAGATGCGTGTTTTCTTGGTGCAGGAGCAGTTTCGCAGCGAGCGCCTCGCCGAAATCACGACAAGGCATCAGGTGGACGGACTTTTGCAAATGTACAAGAAAATTCTCGAGACCTTGATGGCCGCAGGAATAATCGTCAAGGACGACCCGGAAATGCTAGCGACAGAGATTACGGCCCCCGTCGCACTTTGGATTTCTAAAGTTGACCGCCAGCCGAAATGCGAAAAAGAAGCACTCAAATTTATCGAGAAGCACTTACAGCATTTTTTCAAAACCTATAAGAAATGAATCGACCAATCACCACATTGTTCATGCTGATGTCCGTTGACGGAAAATTAAGGCAAAAAAATGGCAAAAGAAATCGATCCGAAAAGCACCACTAGAGCAATGGCGTTCAAGCTATGGATGCAAGCACCAAATCCGATGGTGACATTTTTCAAATCTTTGAATGTCACAAGGCTCGTGAAGGTGAGCAAGAAGCGCGGCTTGAAATTCAACATGCTTTTGGATTACTGCATCGGTAAGGCCGCTACAAACATCAAGGAATTTTACATGCTCCCGGTAAATGGGAAACTTATGCAATACGATTCAATTGCGGTCAATACAATCGTGAAAAACGACGAAGGCGAAATCAACTCTTGCGACATTCCGTTTTCCGAAGACTTGGCGACATTCAATCGCGACTATCTCAAATACACAAAAATCGTGGCAGAAAGTTGTGGGGATTGGGACTTGTCCGAGAACAGCATGGTCATCGGCACGTCGGCGATTATCGACACGGAAATTGACGGCGCTGTCGGCATGAATTCCGGCATTTTCAACAACCCGTTTATGATTTGGGGGCGGTTTAGGCGAAAGTTTTTCCGCTATGAATTGCCGGTTTCGTTCCAGTTTCACCACACGCAAATGGACGGCGCTCACGCCGGGAAGTTCCTCGCGAACTTGCAAAACGCCATTGATGAACTACGATAAAAATGATGAAAAGATTACGATTCGGAGCAGCGCTCCACTTCCTTATAGCTATTGGTCATGTATGCTGCCTGTTCGCTTTAGACGAGGCATTCGAAGCCTATGGAATTAAAGACTTCATGCATCAGATGGTATCAGGCCACATTTGGATGTTGTATGCCCTGACCATCGGTCTTGCCTTTGCATTCTGCGTGGCTGGACTTTACGCACTCTCGGCTACCGGCGACATCCGGCGCTTGCCCTTGATACGTATGGCAGTCATCACCATTGTTGTGCTCTACAGCCTTCGCGCTCTGGTTGGTGGTTTTAGCTGTATCAATGATTTTACTTGGTTGCGATGTGTCTCGTCCCTCATTCCCGCTGTTATTGCATGGTGCTACTGGCCTGGAGTTAATTTGGGGAGGCGAACGTCCTAAATCTTTTGTATTTAGTATAGTCAACGACGAAAGTAAAACTCTAACAAACGATTGAATTTATGGTAATAAAGAAATTGGATCACAAACTAACAGTCTGTAAAGTAGCGGACGTTAGTGATTTTGATACGGGTAAGGATTTCTATTTTATTGGCAAGACCGACGAAGAAATATCCCTCGTATGCAAAACAGATGATGTTCCCCAAAATACTATTGAACGAGATGATGGATGGCGAGGATTCCGTATTCAGGGTGTACTTGATTTTTCTCTTATAGGTATTCTTTCGAAACTCTCGGCTATTCTTGCAGAAAATGGCGTTGGAATTTTTGCGATATCCACTTTCAATACGGATTATATCCTTGTGAAAGCCGAAAATTTCGAGAAAGCGCTGAAAGTCTTGTCTGATGCGGGATATGGCGTGGTGTGATAAAGCCTCAAAGAAAGGATTATAATCGGATGAACTCTATTATCATTTACGGGAGCCGTTATGGCTCGACAAAACGCTACGCCGAACGCCTCTCCGAAATCACAGGGCTCAAGGCTGTTTTTTTCAAAGACGTGAAAAGCGTTGCCGGCTATGACCGCATCGTCTATCTGGGCGCCCTCTGCGCCGGCGGTGTCATGGGCCTTAAGAAAACGGTTTGCGGCCTCTCTGCAAGTCAGGAACTGTTTGTCGCGACCGTCGGTCTCGCCGACCCGACCGATGCCGAAAACGTCAACCACATCAGGGGCTGCCTAAAGAAGCAGGTTCCCGCATCGCATTACGACGAAAGCAAAATCTTCCACCTTCGCGGCGCCATCGATTACACCAAACTCAGCTTGAAACACAGAATCATGATGAAGCTTTTGTATTCGAAGGTCACGAAAATCCCCGAAGCGGAGCGCAACGCCGAAGTCCGCGCCCTCATCGCCACCTACGGCAAGCAAGTGGACTTCGTGAATTTCGATACCCTGGAACCGATTGCTCAAATTTTGAAATAATTTGAATAAGTTCCTTGACAAGAATTTTAAAATAGTGTACATTTGTGTATGTGTTACAAGGAGGTTTTACAATGAAATTAGAAGGCTTTGGAATTTTTGTCGATGACATGGCGACGATGGTCCGCTTTTATAGAGATGTCTTGGACTTTGAAATCAAGGAAGACGAAAATACGACCAACGTTTTTCTAGAAAAGGACGGCACTTTGTTCTTGCTGTTCCGAAAATCCGATTTTGAAAAAATGACGAGTCAGAAGTTCGCTTACTGCAAAGGCGTCAACGGACATTTCGAAATAGCATTGGGTGTCGCTAACTACGCTGAAGTAGACAAGGCGTATGCCAAAGTCACTGCGGCAGGAGCGAAAAGCGTCATGTCGCCGACTACGGAACCGTGGGGGCAGCGTACTTGCTACATCGCCGACCCCGAAGGCAATTTGGTAGAAATCGGGTCTTTCGTCAAGGAGTAAGCATGCCGTTTGACTTCAAGAAAGAATACAAAGAATTCTATATGCCCAAGGGCAAGCCTGAAATTGTCACCGTCCCGAAGATGAACTACATCGCGGTGCGTGGCAGGGGCAACCCGAATGAAGAAGATGGTGAATACAAAAAGTCTATCGAACTTTTGTACGGAATCGCATACACGATTAAGATGAGTAAAAAGGGTGACCACAAAATCGAGGGTTACTTTGATTACGTGGTGCCACCGCTTGAAGGATTCTGGTGGCAAGAAAATCTTGACGGAATTGATTACGGCCACAAGGAAAATTTCCAGTGGATTTCCGTCATCAGGCTCCCAGATTTTGTAACCAAGGCTGATTTCGAATGGGCAATTGAAGAAGCAACCCGCAAAAAGAAAATGGACTTTTCGAAAGTCGAATTTCTAGAAATCGAAGAAGGGCTTTGCGTACAATGCATGCATTCCGGCTCATACGATAACGAGCCTGCAGCTGTCGCGGCAATGGACAAGTTCATCGCCGACAACGGTTATGAAAACGATATTTCGGATACGAGACGCCACCACGAGATTTACCTTTCCGATGCGCGTAAAGTTGCTCCGGACAAGTTAAAGACTGTTATCCGCCACCCGATTAAAAAAATCTAGTACAGGAGAAAAATCATGGAAATGAAGTTTTGTCAGAGCTGCGGAATGCCGCTCACGCCGGAAATCCTCGGCACTAACGCCGACGGCAGCAAGAACGAAGAATACTGCATCTACTGCTACAAAGACGGTGCATTCACCGGCGACTTCAACATGGAACAGATGGTCGAATTCTGCTCGCAGTTCGTCGATGAATTCAACAAGAATACAGGCAAGAGCCTTACCCGCGAAGAGTACAAGGTAGAACTCCGCAAGTACTTCCCGACGCTCAAGCGCTGGCGCCTCCCCGCGGACCAACTTCCGCACGCCACCTCGCCCATAAAGCAGAAGTTCATTGAAGAAGTCAACGCGCTGGGCATCAAGGACATGCCGACTATCGACAACCTCTTTGTGCTGCAGGGCTCGTTCATCAATCAGGAATACAAGATCAACGGCAACAGCGTCAAGCTTTTAGACGATAACGCAAGCTACTGGGGAAACCAGGTCAAAAAGATTGGTGACGAAGGCCGCTGCTTTGGAATCGCCTGCGACGAACACTACATTCTCGTGAGCGAATATGGCAAGAACGGCGCCGATGCAGAAATCGTCGTATTCAAGAAACGATAAAGAATGAATTTGTATTAAGCTTCTTTCCCGAGTACCGCGCGAGCGAGCTGATCGGCACACGATGTCGGCTTCCCGTTGCAGGTGTTGCCCAGGAGCTTTGCCGCGATATCTTCGGCGCTCATGCCTTCGCAGAGCTTCGCGATTGCCTTCAAGTTTCCGTTGCATCCGCCCGTAAAGCGGATGTTCCTGATTTTGTCTCCGTCGCGCGTGAACTGGATGGTCGTCGCGCAAACGCCTCTGGTCTTGAAAGTCTCTTCCATACGTGTCTCGGGGTTGAATGCTTGCCTTAAATATACAATGATTCCTGAAAAAACACGTTTCTGCATAAAATTTTAGAAAAAACATGCAGATTGTAGTGCTTTTCTGCATAAAAAGAATTATATTATATGCAGAAAAGAGTCTGTTTATGCATAAGTTTGACTATTCCTTCTTGAAAAATGGGGTCTTGCCTGCAAATTTGGTCAATACGACATCCTCTATTGCGTCGTTAAAGACGATGGCTTCATTCCGCAAGGAATCCCATCAAGAGATTTTTACGGAACTTGAATCCATTGCCAAGGTGCAGTCCGTCAAAAGTTCAAATGCTATTGAGGGTATCATAACTAGCGATGATCGAATTGCGCAAATCGTGAACCAGAATAGCGCACCGCTCAATCACGACGAAGCGGAAATTGCGGGTTATCGTGACGCCCTTTCGCTTATCCATACCGGCTATAGCGATATTCCGTTTTCGGTACAGAGCATGCTTTCTCTGCATCGGACGCTTCTTGCACAAGTCGCCCAAAGTCGCGGAGGCGCGTTCAAGAACGAAGACAACGTGATTCTGGAAATCGACAAGTCGGGAATGCGCAAGATTCGCTTTGCGCCTGTGCGTGCTGCCGAAACGCAAAAGGCGATGGAACAACTTGAACTCGCTTATATGGATGCTGCGGCTGATGACTCGATAAGCAAACTGTTGCTGATTCCATGCGTGATGCTTGACTTTCTGTGCATCCACCCGTTCAGGGACGGAAACGGCAGAATGTCGCGATTGCTCTCGCTGCTTCTTTTGTACAAGAATGGCTACGATGTCGGCAAGTACATTTCTTACGAAGAGCAAATCAACAAGAACAAGTCGTGGTATTACGAATCGTTGCGGGAATCTTCCGTGAATTGGCATGAGAGTCACAATGACTACTTCCCGTTCGTTCAGCACTTTTTAAGTATGCTTTACCAGTGCTATCAGGAATTGGATAAACGCTTTGCGACTGTAAATTCAAACAAGATAACAAAGTCATCCCGCATCGAGGCGACTGTCTTGA
The DNA here is from genome assembly GCF_947166265.1 of uncultured Fibrobacter sp. Classification (NCBI taxonomy): domain Bacteria; kingdom Pseudomonadati; phylum Fibrobacterota; class Fibrobacteria; order Fibrobacterales; family Fibrobacteraceae; genus Fibrobacter; species uncultured Fibrobacter sp. The sequence goes on from NZ_CAMVDO010000060.1 coordinate 5,658, forward strand.
ATAGCCTTCTCCCGATATCGAAATCCGAGATTTGCAAGATTCTCCCTGATGTCAGCCCGACTACCGTCGAATATGTTTTGGGAAAGATGCTGAAAAGCGGAGTCGTCACGACTGTTGGCGCCGGGCGTGGCACGAAGTATCTGAAGAGGTAACAGCGTCTCGTGATTTTCATATACTTTCTAGAGCATTTCGTCGAAGGATAATTGTGTCTTATCGTTTAACTTAGCGGGCTTTTGCAAAATTTAGATGTTTCATTTATATATTATTACTGATATGTTGGGTAAAGAATGATGCGAAATTTCAAGATATTGCTAATTTTGTGTGTAGTCGTGTTGTTTTGGGGTTGTGGTAGTGGCTGCGACAATCCTTTGAACCATTGTTATGAAAGTGATGTTTCTCGAGATATGATAGAGATAAATCAATTTTCTATGGTTGCATTAGATTCTATAATTGCATTGAATGATTCGGCTAAAGATGATTATACGGTAAGTGTTAAATCTCATTACTATGTTAGATATGATCATTATACAGACACTTATCATTCTGAAGAATATATTCCTTTTACAATAGAAACACCCTATTCGCTAACTATATTCATGGATGTTTACGGATGTGATAATCCGAAATGTTCAAATGCGAAAAGAATTGTTTTTCATGATGAAGGTTATAATTATGTAGAAGCTTTGGATGAAACGTCTTTTTCGATTTCAAAGAACACTTCAGACTATTATTACGAAAAATTCGGTGAAAATTGTGAATTGGAAGTGGCTTTGTTTTTTAGATTGAGAATAAATACATCTCGTATAAAAATAGATCTGAATGTTCAGGATGCCTCTGAAACTTGTGAAGTTGTTGATGAGGATTGGTGATGCTAAAGTTTTGTTTCGTTATTTTCTTGACCTTGCTATGCTCTTGTTCGAATATTGATGATATTGATGTTGTTCAGGCGCCAAGGTATCACGTTCCAGAATATTCCTTGCAAAATCGAAATCCGTATGGGTTTATTTGTGTGCCGAAATGGAAGGATTTTTATTTTGTTCATGATTCGGTGTTTCTTGTTCAGCTGGATGAATATTTAAACGAAAAAAATGTTTTTATTGGCGAATTTTCTAACGAACATAATTGGTATGGGTGTGATCAAAGCACGGAATTTAATTTTCATGATGTAAATTTAAATGGCCCCTATGTACGTTTTGATGTAAAGGGATATTTCATAAATCATGATTCTGTCAAAGTTGAAGCCGCACTTAGCTATTTTGCTGATATGTGGTATGAAGATCATGTTTATATAAGTCTTAGTTCTACTGTACAAAGAAAACGTGTGGAAAATCTTGCCCAAAACGAAGCGTATCCATTACAAGTTGCAAAAATTGTGGCAGACAAGGAGTATTCAGAAGATGGAAGGCCTTTTTCAAAAACGGATGAGGAAATGTGGATGGCCTATGTGAACTTGAATTTTTTTGTTGAACATTTGTTTTTCCAGGCCGATGATTTGGCAGAAAATGGTAAGTTTGATGATGACGAAAAAGTCCCAACTTTAATTGTTGATTCGGTTTTAGCAAAGGCCAAATCCATTTCTGACGATTATGCAAAGTCATACAAATTGCCAGTTTGCAATGGGGATTCTTTAGAGTCTATTGTTCGAAATAAGGAAAGTCTTTTTAATGGGAAAAAAATGGTCTGTTCATTTTCTTTTTGGCGTTTAGAAAAACCAATGGAGGATTCTTTGGGCGCTTGCACAAGTTATAATTATGGAGATTTGATTGATAAAGGCGGTAGGTTGGTTTATATCTGTGATAGTATAGATCGTGGATGGCGAATGGCTGCATATGATGAGATACTTGATTTTCGATATCGCAACTGTTCTGTTGATAATGTTGGAGATACCTTGATTATGAATGATAGTGTGGTCTACATTTGTAATGAAAAAACGAATAAGTGGCAACTTGCCAGTTTTGATGAGTTGATGGATCTTCGGTTGGGTGAATGTGGTAAGGAATTGCGACGCTATGAAAAGTATCGTGACAATCTTTATTATTGTGCTAAAAATGGTTTGTGGGAAAAGATTTCCCAGAAAGAATTCGATGTAGGTAAATGCTATGATGATGTTGCTGTAGGAACGCTAAAAAAATACGAAAAAACGGTGATACTTTGTTCGTTTAATAAGGGCTCGCCTGATTGGGTGCTTGCGCCGGACTCGCTCATGATGCCGTTTCTGAATTCTTTAGGTGATTCAATTGCTAAGCAAACCGAAGCGTCGGGACGAGATAGCGTCGAATTCTTTTGTGTGGGTAGAACGGGGTGTGTATATGCGGATGTCGATTCCATATATGACAAAAAATCTGGGTTAGGATATAGTACTATTTCCTATGGAGGAATGCTGTGGATGAAAGGACAGCCGCAAAACGCCTTCGTTGATTCAACCGGATCGTTTGATTTTTTCAAGAAATATTTAAAAGATGATGTTATTACGCTGAATGTTGTTGAAAGTGAGTACTATTACACATTTGAAGTTGCACAAGAACAATGTCCTATCGGATTTCATATTCCTGATACAACGGAATGGAGACGTTTTATGATGGGGGTTGACGAGGGGACCATTCAGGATAAAAAATATACTCATATTTATTTTGTTTTAACTCCTGATAAAATTGAAAATTTGTATACCCAAACAATTTCGACTTCTTGGACGAGTACAAGGGAAAATGATAAAAACGTTTATTGCCTTGTGAATTCTTCTTTTGTGGAATGCCCTATAAATGCCTACCCGATTGGTACCTCATGCATGAAAAACGTTGTTGATTAGAATCGAAAAAAAGTTCGTGTGTGTTTTTTTCTACATTATCCCCCGTACAAGTATAAGGACTCGCTTATGAATATTCTCGTCGTTGGTAGCGGTGGTCGCGAACATGCCATCGCTCTTGCA
>NZ_CAMVDO010000061.1 GCF_947166265.1 uncultured Fibrobacter sp.
AGGTCAGAGAAGGAGGCCGCCATGAAGTCCATAGCTTCTGCGCGCAAGTCTGCAGGGTATTTACCCTTGTCGGCACCGATGATATATTCGTAGTACTTGATTGCTGCGGTTTCGTATTCAGCAATGTTGTAGTAAGATTCTGCCAAGTGGTACATGGCAAGGGCAGCTTCCTTACCCGTAAGGGTTTCGAAGCCGGTCACCTTCTTGTACGCCTTGATAGCGTCGCGGAACTTACGGTTCATGAAGTGGTATTCCGCAATACGGAGCCAAGCCTTCGGCACGAGACCGTTGTCCGGGAAGTTTTCGACGAGGCGCATACGGAGCTTGTAGGCCTTTTCGTCTTCGCCACTGGCTTCCTGCACGGCGGCAGCCTGGTAAATCACCGTCGGAGTCTTGTCTTCCTTCGGATACTTGTCGATGTATTCGAGGAAGTAACCCAAGGACTTCTGGTGGTCAGCCTTCGGGAGCTGATCGATGTTTGCGCACTTGGCCGGCTTGTTGTCGCGGTCGGCGCACCATGCTACATCTTCTTCGTACTGAGCGTTCTTGTCGAGGAAGTGCTTTTCTTCGAGCTGGAACTGGTAGTGACCCAACTGCTGGAGAGCAGAGGCGCAACGCTTGTTCTGCTTACCCTTACAGTTATTGACCTGCTTTTCCCACTGACGGATGGCATCTTCCATGCCCTTTTCGTCGAGGCCACCGGAACGGCAAGCCTGTTCAGCCTGGTTCTTCAGCACCTTATAGGAACTTGCGCACTGGGTCTTTTCGGGACCCTTCGGCATGGCCTTGCACTTCGCGGCCAGCTTCTTAGCCTCATTAACTTTGTCTTTACAAGGATCTGACGCTGCAAAGGACGAGCCTACAAGCGAGCAGACGATTGCACCAACAAGCAAAAATTTTTTCATTTTTCTCTTTCCACCTATAAAAGATAAAAAAGGGGAAGACCTGGTTTCAAAAGCCAGGTCTATCTTTATTCATAGTTTATTCCAAATCACCTAAGTCGTCTTCGAGGCTCTCAAGTTCCTGTGCGGCTTCGGAGTTAGCAGCGCCCTGACCCATCTTGGTCTTGACGGTTGCCAAGGTAAAGCCTGCGTCGTCCAAGATACGCTTACGGTTGGATTCAAAGCGGTCACTCTGGATAGCCTTCTGGGTGAATGCGGCGTAGTCTTCGATAGCTTGGTTAGCCTTGTCGAAGCTCGGCTGCAAGGCTTCGCGCTTGCTCTGCACACGGGGCGTCGGGAGCTGGCGAGCGAGGTCCAAAGCCTTCACCTGCACGGAATCGAATTCGTCCTGCATAGCGTCGTAGGCCTGACGGGCACTGTCGCGAGCGGCAACGGTCACCACCGGCTGTTCGGTGCGCTTTTCAGCCTGTTCCAGAGACTTCACAGCGTTGTTGTAGTCCTTCTTGATGAAGAAGCAGTAACCCTGAACGAGGTAGGCTTCGGACACGAGGAAGGATTCAGGCATATTCTTGATGATCCACTGAGCGGGCTTGATAGCTTCGTCCGGCTTGTTCACCTTGAGGAAGGACCAAGCGATACCGAGCATGGCTTCGTCGTAGACCGGAGAACCGGGCTGCACCTGGCCATACATCTGGGCGGCAGCCGGAATGTCGGCCTTTTCGCCAGAGAAGAACAAGTGACCGAGCTTCACCTTAGCGGCATCCTGCAAGTCACGTTCGGACTGGTTGGAAACCGGCTGTTCGGTAATGTCGCGGAAGCAGTTTTCAGCTTCGTCGAACTTACCGAGGCGGCTGTAAGCGATACCCATGGTATAGCGGGCGTAGAAGTAGTTGGCATTACCCGGAAGGATAGCGGCGAGCAGGTCGACAGATTCCTGGTAGAGGCCCTGTTCGAACTTGATCTGGCCGGCAACGTAGTCAGCGTCAGCCTTCACGTCGCTTTCACCGAACTTCTGAGCGATGTTCTGGTACTTGGCCATAGCGTCGATGTACTTGCCTTCCTTATAGTCGATGTTCATCAACTGGAAGTGATACTTGGCGCGCTGGTCGCTCTGCGGATAGCGCTTGATAGCGTCTTCGTACACGGACTTTGCAGCCTTGTGCATACGGAGGTTTTCAAAGGACTTTGCCTTATAGAAGGCGGCCTGGTCCACAAGGTGGAATGCCGGGTACTTGGTCTGAACCTTACCGAAGGCATATGCGGCTTCCAAGAACTGACGGTTCAAGTAGAGGCGCATAGCGGCGCGGTAGTCGTTTTCAGGTTCGATCTTCAAGCGACGATAACGTTCTTCACCGATTTTCTCTTCGCGGGTGTCTCCGAAGCGGCTGGTGAGCTTGACGGCCCAGATAAAGCCACGGTTCTTCTTGGCGTAGAGGTCGTCGTGAGACATTTCGAGGTCGAGCTGCAGGTAACGGAAGATGCTCACGTCCTTGACGTTCACCGTAGCGCCAGCAACCGGGTAACCTTCCTTCGTGAAGCGGAGGCGGACACCAAGGTGCGGGGAGAGGTAGTAGGTCAGGGTGAAGCTCATTTCCGGATTCAGGCCTTCGCCACCTTCCTTATCGGAATGGAACACGTCGATGAGGGAAAGTTCAGCCTTCGCCTCGATCAGGCGGTTGAAGCCGCGCCAGAAGAGGGAGAAGTTCAGGTTCGACGGGATGTTGTAAGCCTTGTCGCTTTCGCTGCCGAAGAAACCCGGGGCAACAAAGCCGCCGTTGTCATCGGTGCTTACGCCCGGCTGAGCAAGGTTCTGGAGGGCAACGCCCACCAACAGGTAACCGAACTTAGAAGAGTTCAGCGGGTTCCAGCTGAGGCCTACGTCTGCACCGAGCGAGACCTGCGTCACTTCGTCGAACTGGTTGATGTAGAGCACATCGACGTTAAGGCCGAGAGCGATGCAATGCATGAGCCTGTAGGCATAGCCGAGCTGGAATGCATATTCACCGTAGGACTTGCCACCGTCAATGGATGCACCGTTTTCGAAGAACGAGAAACCGAGAGTGTGCTTGTAATCCATCGGGTAAGTAAGGCTCAGGTATTCCTGGCTTGCTTCACCACTAATGGAACTAAAGAATGCGGCACTGAATTCCAGCTGGTCTGTTTCAGAAATTCCAGCGGGGTTCACATACATGGCAGTATTGCCACCAAATTCTGCAAACCAGTCATTCTGCTGATACTTGTGCGGAGAATAAGTGGCTTCTGCAAACAAGGAAGTGCTGGCTACCGTGAGTCCAAGGACTGCTGTTTTAATAACACTAGTACGCATCACTTACTCCTTTAATTGATATCCGTGCGGATGAACTCGATACGACGGTTCTGAGCGCGGCCTTCCGGGGTCTTATTCGTGGCGACCGGTTGAGAGTCACCCATACCCTTCGTGGTCATGCGGCTTTCGGAAATACCCTTTTCGACAAGGAAGTTCTTCACGGAAGCGGCACGGTCAGCGGAAAGCTGCATGTTCTTTTCTTTCTTACCGACGTTGTCTGTATGACCAACAATTTCGAAAGTAGCTTCCTGGAAGGTTTCCATGATGTCCACCACTTTCATGAGGGAGATGTAGGAATCCTGGGTAATCGTAGCCTTACCGGATTCGAAGTTCACTCCTTCGAGCACAAAGACCTTCTTAGGCGGCTGCGGCACTTCGTCCGGGCAACCATCGTCATCCTTGTAGCTATTCAAAGTTTCCGGCTGTTCGGGGCAGAGGTCAACACCCTTACAGACGTGTGCAAACTGAGCAAGCATACCCTTAGCTTCGACCCACGGATCGCAGAGACCGTCGCGGTCGTTGTCGGCATCCGGGCAGCCATCGTCGTCCTGGTAGCCGTCGAAGTCTTCGGCTTCTTCGGGGCAGTTGTCGAGGCCCGTGCAGACCGACGCATACTTGTCGGAGAGACCTTCTTCGGAAACCCACGGATCGCAAAGGCCGTCGCCATCGGTATCCGGGTTGCGGGTTTCTTCGACCACTTCTTCTTCCTTCACCAGTTCGGTGGCGGTGAGGCCGATGTCAGCCTTGCCCTTACCGCGCTTGAGCATCGGCGAGGTGGACTGGCAGTAGAAGTTCGGCTTCGAAAGGGAGTGGTTGATGAACTTCGGATCAAGGGAAACGTTCGTGCGGTTCACCTTGATGAATTCATTGAACGGGTAGTAGTTCTTGTAGATGTTGTTGTACTCCACCTTCGTCTGGCCGGCAGCAGGGTCGGCGAACACACCGTAGTAGTGGTTTTCCATGAAGATGTTGTTACGGGCAACGACGTTCGTCGGGCCCTTCAGAGCAAGGCCAGAGTAGCCGTTGCGGAGCACGACGTTGTGTTCGATATAGGCATCGAGGGACTTAGCACCCCAAGCGAGGATGCCGGACCAGCGGTTGCCGTAGACCACGTTGTTACGAAGATGAGGGAGAGAAATAAAAGCACCGATACCCGTAGCGTGGTTGTCCAGCACGTAGCAATGGTGAATGTAGGGGGCAGCGTTTTCACAAAGGATACCTTCGATACCGTTCTTCACCGTGAAGTGAGACATTTCGGCGCCCGAAGTACCCATGACGGTCGGACCTCTGCGGCCACCATCGATGATGGTCGTAAGGGGATCCTCGCCCTTAAGTACGACACCCATGATGAGGGTGATGTTTTCGTTATAGGTGCCACGCTTTACCAAGATGGTATCGCCGGCATCCGCATTACCAAGTGCGTCAGCAATCTTTGAGTAATCGCCAGGAACATTGATATTCTTTGCCATGGCGGTTCCAGAAAGAAGCATCGCCCCGGCCGTGATTAAGACCAGTTTCTTTAGGGTCATACTGCTACGTTTCTCCAATCATAGAACACTTTAGATTTAAAACCTATACACCTGCCAAAACGGCAAATGCAAAATTCAAATGGGAATATACCTCTAAAAACGGCTTTAGTCAAACGATTTTCGCAAAAAAAGCCGATTTTTTCAATAAATTTTCGAAAATGACAATTCATCGGGGTATATCAAGTCCGTTCAAGGTCAATCGGCTGATGCCGGTCCGCCCTTTTCCTCTTCTTTTTTAGCCCCCTGGATGGATACGCGGATATCCTGGCAGGTTTTCTTGATGTCCTGCAAAATCTTGCGGGCACGGGTGCCAGCAGACTTGTTGCCGCGTTCGAACTTTTCGTACTCGCGCTTGAAGTTCTCGACTTCCAGTTCAAGATCATTGACAAAACTCATAAGCAAACTCCAAAAAAAGATGCTGTATGGAAAATAATTAAAGTTTTTGCTAAAAATTCGCCATTTTGTAAAAATTCGGCAATATTTATATAATATTACACAAATTTCGGCAATTTTAACAACTTATCCACCTTCAACTAACGCCCAAAGGGAGTCCAGCGCCGCCCAACCAGGCCCACCCACGTTTTCGGAGAAATCGTTCACAAACATCCGGATGTGCGCCTCCATGACATTCGGGTCGTCAATCTGGGCCAATTTTTCGATAAAAGGTGTCACAAGTTGCGGACGGCGGCGGGCAATTTCGAGGCTCTTTCGGATTTCACTTTCGACAGCGGAAATGACGCCATCGTCAAGCGAACGCTTCGCCACCGCAATTCCGAGCGGAATGGGTGTTCCCGTATTTTCTTCCCAGAAGGCGCCCAAGTCCTGAAGCAGATAGAGGCCATCGCGTTTCCAGGTGAAACGGTGTTCGTGAATGACGACTCCCTGAGAAATCTGCTTTTCCCTAAGGGAGCGGTACACCTGGTCGAATAGCGCGAAATCGACGGCAAGAGGCCCATTCTGCGTCTTGGAATGCCAGAAACGGTACAGGAGGGCGGCGGTCGTTTCGGCGCCCGGAAGCGTCACGGGACGCCCCGGATCGAACGCAGACGACTCGGATGACAAAAGTAGAGGGCCGCAGCCGTAACCGATGGCACCGCCACAGGAAAGGCAACGGTAGTTGCGATCCACCTTCGGGTAGACCTGCGCGCTCACCTTCGCGACATCGAGTTCGCCACGGCGCACCATCTCGTTAAGCGTCTGCACATCGGCAAAATGGACGTCCCATTCGAAGGGAGAATTTTCGAGGCCGTGAACAAGCGCCTCGTAGATAAAGGTGTCGTTAGGACAGGTGGAAATTCCGAGGGAAAGGCGCATAAAGGTATGAGGTCGGGCCTATGGCCCTTTGAGGTTTGAGGTGTCAGAACTTAGATGATTTCGGGAAAAACGGCTTGGCGCAACGCTTCGAGAGCCTCGTTGAATTTCCAGGATTCACGGTCACGGGTAGAGGCCATGTTGCATACGGCGCGGATTTCGAAAACGGGCATATTGTGGGCAATGCAGGCCGATATTCCCGCAGCACCTTCCATGTTTTCGATATCGGCATTGAACATCCTGGAGCGCAAAAGGCCCATTTCTTCGGTACCCGTGCAGCAGTTTACCGTAAGGCCCGCTACCGATTTCAGCTTTTGCAGATGTTTGGGCGCCTGCTCAACAGCTGTTGCGCGGACGGAACTCGGAAACGGATAAAAGGAGCAGTCACGATCCTGATACCCCATGTCGCCAACGGATTCGGCATCCACGCGAACGACATCGAGCACCTTGATTCCGCGGCCAGGATATGCGCCGCAAACTCCGAGGATAAACACGGCAGAAATAGGGATTCCGCGCCGCTTGGCATCCCCTAGCAAGAAAGTCAGGTTCGTCGAAAAATTGAGGATGCCGATGCCCAGAATGCAGGCATAGCCGCTGTCATCCGAAAGTTCGATTAATTTATCTGGAGTAAACTCGTCTGCCGTATCGGCATACTCGGGAAAGAAGGAGGCGAACTCCGCCGGAGTCGCAAACGCAAACAAGTGGTCACGACCGGGGAAATTCATCGGTTACTCCAGTTTTTCGACCGCATCGGCCAGGGATGTTTCAAGTTCAGCGACGCGTTCCACCTTGAGGTTGCAGGGGCGGTCCACTTCGCAACGGGCGGTCGCCACGGCAGTCGCCTTGATTAGACACTTTTCAAATTCCATCCCTACACCGTCGGCATAGAGCCAACCGGCAAAGAAGGAATCGCCCGCGCCAATGCGGTTATTGACCTGAATCTGCGGGGGCTGGATCTGCACGCCCTGGAATTTCTTTTCGACCAGGCGGAAAGCCCTGACCGGAGCGTCTTCGTCCGTGACAACAAGCGTCTTTATCGGGAGGCGTTCCAGCACGGCAGTCGCCGTCATCTTCCAGAACTGCGGACTCGAAAGAACAATGGGAAGACCGAGACGCGTGAGCAGCTTGCAGTATTCCTGCATATTGATTTTCAGCAGTTCCACGCCCTTCTCGAGCCAGGTTTCAATCCCTTCGATGGCATCCACGTAAACTTTCTTCCCCGTAAAGTCGAGGTCGTTCAACAGGGAAACATCGAAGCCCTGCGGGAACGTACCGCACAAGGCCACGCTCTGCGTAGAGCTCCAGTAATCGTTTAGCGTCTGGATAAAGTCTTCGTTCTCGAATTCCGTAAGGTCCGGAGACGGTTCAATCAGTTCCGTCGACTCGCCTTCGCTCACGACAGTCGTGCAGATGCGAGTAGGTTCCTTAATCCACACGGGAGCCTGCTGGATTCCATAGGCGGAGATTTCATCGAAGATTCTCGACCCATGCTCCGAGCCCAGGAAATGCATCATCAGAGGCGTTCCGCCCAAAAGACGGAGCACCAGGCCGCAGTTGATTCCCTTGCCGGAACCGTACTCTTCGACCTTCTTGATGCGGTGAACCTCGCCCGGCGTAAACTTGTCCACATAGAACAAGCGCTGCCAAGCGGGATTAAGCCCGAGAATCAGAACTTCCTGCGACATAGGTTTGCCTAGAAATTGACCTTGAAGAACTTGCGCTTGCCCACCTGGACGACCAACTGGTCTGCGCCCTTGATTTCGATCTGGGCCTGCGGATCGGCAAGCTTTTCGCCACCAATCTTCACACCGCCATTCTGGACCATGCGGCGGGCTTCGCCCTTAGATGCAAAGGCCTTAATGTTCACGAGCAGGTCGAGGGCACCGTACGTGCCAGCATCAACGCTACATTCAGCGGCGTCACTCGGAATGGCGTTACCGCTATGGATTTCGCGTTCCTTGGCGGCAGCGGCCTCGGCGGCTTCGGCGCCGTAATACTGCGTCACGATGTCGATGGCGAGGCGATGCTTTGCGTCGTTCGGGTTCATCTTGCCAGCGGCGATATCTGCCATCATCTGCTTGATTTCTGCAAGCGGGATGTTGGTGAGAAGTTCGAACCAGTTTTCGACGATACTGTCGGCGAGGCTATAAATCTTGTGGTACATCACATCGGCAGGTTCATTAAGGCCCACGTAGTTGCCGATGGACTTACTCATCTTGACCTTGCCGTCGGTACCAAGAAGAATCGGCATGAAAAGACCGATCTGCGGTTCCATGCCTTCGAAAAGCTGCAAGTCGCGACCGCGAAGCACGTTGAACTTCTGGTCGGTGCCGCCGAGTTCCACGTCGCTGTTGATGGCGACGGAATCGTAGCCCTGCATCA